>JAWODN010000063.1:0-21126 GCA_046483285.1 Candidatus Aminicenantota bacterium
CATCGATGAAAATCACCAACAGGGTCTACCGTTTTCTCAGAATTTTCACGGTTATTCATCCCGGCGAAGGCCTGACCCTATTTCTTTTAACCCTTAATATTTTCCTCATTCTAACCGCGTACTCCATATTGAAACCGGTGAGAAAGGCTTTGATTTTAACAGGCCAGAGCGCCGAAGTGGAAGCTTATCTCTACGGCGCCATGGCTATTGTTCTGGTATTCGTCATAAAAGCCTTCAGTTACCTTTCCGGCAAATTCCCCCGTCAATTATTAATCACCTGGGTGACTCTGTTTTTTATCTCCAACCTCATCATTTTTTATGTTCTTCATCTTTTCGGGATTTCCATGGCGGTACTGAGCGTTATTTTTTACATCTGGGTGGGAATATACAATGTCTTCCTCATCGCCCAGTTCTGGGGTTTTTCCAACGACATTTACACCGAAGAAGAAGGCAAAAGGCTATTTGTCCTGATTATGCTCGGACAAAATTTAGGGGCTGTTCTGGGAAGCAAAATCCCTTCTCTTTTGGTCAAACCGAAAGGGCCTTTTAGTCCCTATCATTTTTTACTTCTCACCGGCGCCATTCTGGTCATTTGTATCTTGTTAACTCTTATAATTCATCATAGAGAAGTAAAAAAAGCCGAAAAAAAACAACAAGATTTAAAAGGACAGCAAGAATTCAGGGAGACAAAAAAAGAAAAGCCTTTGCCGAAAGGCGGAGGTTTCCGCTTAGTCCTTAAGAACCGGTATCTATTATTCATTGCTCTTGTTATTCTTATGCTTAATTACGTCAACACCAATGGTGAATACATTAAGTCCAAGGTCTGGGACCTTACCGCAGAAAAGGCTAAACTGACAGAAGAAATTAAAAATACTGAGGAGGCAGAGTCTGAATTTCTTACAAAAATTGATTCTGATTTCAATTTCTTAGTGAATATTTTTGCCTTTTTTATCCAGCTTTTCCTGGTCTCAAGGATATTTAAATGGGTCGGAGTCAGGGGCGCCCTCCTTTTCCTTCCTTTTATCGCTTTGGGAGGATATTTCTTTATTGCCATGGGGGCTTCTTTTGTCAGGGTGAAATGGGCAAAAATCTTTGAAAACAGTACAGATTATTCTCTGATGAACACGACCCGGGGAGCTCTTTTTCTTATAACTTCAAGAGAAGCAAAATACAAAGCCAAAGCGGCTATAGACACTTTTTTTGTCAGAACAGGCGACCTGCTGCACAGCTTGACGGTTCTGGTAGGAACCACCTATATTTCCTTGAGTTTGGAAGGCTTTGCCAAGCTCAATATCGCTTTAACCGGGATTTGGATAATTTTTTGTATTAAAGTTATCAGAGAACACAAAAAACTGACCGCTTCAAGAACTTAATCCATTTCAGCGCCCCGTTTATTTTCAGAAAAAAAGGTGTCCCTTTGGGGAACGTCTCCCTATCTTAAGTCTCTGACTTTAATAATTCCCCCTGAATCCTGGGCAATATACAGGAAGCCTTCGCTGTCTACGGCAATTCCTTCCTGGTTATCTCCTGGAAAAGCATATTCCCTGACTAATTTCCCCTCCAGGGTGATTTCAGCCAGAATGTTATCGGCATCGCTGACCACATTTAACAAGCCCGTTTGGCAATCATAATACATAGCCGCAGGATCATCTATTTTAAACGGCAAAACCCGTATAATTCGAGCTTCTGCTGATTCTGATTGAGAAGATTTCAAGGGAACCCAAACTTCCATTATGCAAGGAGGGTCCCATTGGTTGCCTACGTAGAATGTTCCTCCCTCCGGATGATTATGGTCATGAACAAAAGCAATGGATTCAATTCCGTTGTCGTAACTTTCGGTCTGCTTCTGAAGAAATTGAGGATCATCCCCAAATTTTCTATTAATGGGAAACTGTCTGATGACTTTTCCATTTTCCGGGTCAAACTCCAGAATAATGTCATCACCTTCTACTGCTATATAAAGCAGTCCGGACTGGGGATGAACTGTCATTCCCTCTAAATCACCCGGTACAGTCCACTGCGACACAGAGCTGCCATCTGTTTTCATTTCAAAAACATATCCTTCATCGCTGACCACAAATAAAGTATTTCTTTCCGGATGAAAGCAAATGCCGGAAGGCTCCGGAATATTTTTTTTGTCGATATCTCCGCCGAAACCGGGAGTCCCCAGCCATTGGTAAGGAAAACGGATGGACGGTGAATATTTATCATGGGCACAACTGAATGTGATTATCAAAAAAGAAAATAACAATAATTTTACTTTCATTCTGTTTGATCCTCCTCAGCTTTCACATAAAAATATTTATTTCAGACAAACCAATATTAGGCAGACTCATCTATTCGTTCGAAATTAGACAGACTCATCTATTCGTTCGAAAATGACAGCTCCGCTGTCATCCTGAGGCCTGCGAAGCAGGCCGTGAGGATCTTATTCGGCTTCGTCTGATAAGCCGGGTCCGACTCATTAGCCGATGCACTCTAAGATTCCTGTCGCTTCGCCCCCAGGGACGACATACTCCTTGTCATTGCGAGGCTTGCGTCAGCAAGCCGTGGCAATCCCTTCCTGCCACTTTGTCATTGCGAGGCTTGCGTCAGCAAGCCGTGGCAATCCCTTCCTGCCTCGTGAAAGCAGAACCCACCGCCCATACGAGGCAGTCAGGGATTCCGAGGCACTGCGTGCCTCGGAATGACAGACTCAAAAGTGCTTCGCTCCGGGAATGACATTGGGATCATTTTCATAGTTCGTGGTGTATTATACACATGATGAATTACTTAGAAAATGGTTTCTTTGCGGCCATGGGAGCAGGAGATGGATCGCCGCCACGCGGATGTCCCCAGCGAGGACATCCGCTCCGATTCCGGCTTCGCCCCCAGGGACGACATACTCCTTGTCATTGCGAGGCTTGCGTCAGCAAGCCGTGGCAATCCCTTCCTGCCCCTTTGTCATTGCGAGGCTTGCGTCAGCGAGCCGTGGCAATCCCTTCCTGCCACTTTGTCATTGCGAGGCTTGCGCCAGCAAGCCGTGGCAATCCCTTCCTGCCCCTTTGTCATTGCGAGGCTTGCGTCAGCAAGCCGTGGCAATCCCTTCCTGCCACTTTGTCATTGCGAGGCTTGCGTCAGCAAGCCGTGGCAATCCCTTCCTGCCTCTTTGTCATTGCGAGGCTTGCGTCAGCGAGCCGTGGCAATCCCTTCCTGCCACTTTGTCATTGCGAGGCTTGCGTCAGCAAGCCGTGGCAATCCCTTCCTGCCTCTTTGTCATTGCGAGGCTTGCGTCAGCGAGCCGTGGCAATCCCTTCCTGCCTCGTGAAAGCAGAGCCCACCGTCCAGACGAAGCAGCAAGGGGTCCCTCGGTGCTTCGCACCGCGGGATGACACACTCAAAGGCACTGCGCTCCCCGGGACGACATGCCCCTTTTTCTAAGGTATACGTCAGGCAAGACAATTTATTCAAGTTTTTTTGATTGCTTTTTTAAAAAAAGAAATTAAATTATAGGTATGCTTTTTCTAACAGCGGGACATCATTTTCATCAGTCGAGGGAAGCAATACTGCCTTGGACCTTTTATTATTTATTGAATTAAGCTAACCTGATCTCTTCAAAAAAAAAATTGCGATGTTTTTGCGATCTTTTTCTTATCAGCGATAAGCATGGTTTTTAATGAAAGATAAAATGGAACGTTTTTCATTTTTTTAAGTGCCATATTTAAAATAGCGAGAGAAATAAAGAAAGGAAGGAAAAATTGAAAAAACAAGGTATGTTGATTCTTGTTGTTTTCATTTTTTGGGGGCTGATTGTTCAATCAGCGGCTCAATTTACTTCTAAGGAAATTTCAGAAAGAGAAAAATGGGAAGAATTTCTGAGGACTGCAGAAATCACGGCTTCTGATCAGCCTTGGGAAGAACGGGATGCGGTGACCCGGCCTTGGAGACTGACCCTTGAAAAAGATGGAATCATCAAACAGGCCATATGGAAAAATCCGGAAGGCCGAATGAAGGGGTTTCTGGAAAACTGGAGATGGGAAATCGCTGCTTATCAATTAGACAAATATCTGGATTTGAATATGGTTCCGCCTACTGTGGAGAAAAGATTTAAAGGAGACCGGGGTTCCTGTCAATTAATGATTGATTACTGGATAAGTCTAAAGGATAAATATGATCAAAAAATAGATGTTCCCGCTTATAAAGTTTTCCACTGGAATAGAGCTCTCTATTTGCAGCGGGCTTTCGACAACTTGATTGCGAATGAAGACCGCCATCAAAACCAGTTTCTCATAACCGAGGATTGGCGGATGATTCTCATCGACCACTCCCGGGCATTTCGGACTACCAAGAAATTCACCAATAACCTCATTTATGATAAAAACTACAAAGAGGGACCCCGGTTGATGAAAGAGCTGCCTCGAGAGTTTGTTGAAAAGCTGAAAAACCTGAATTATGAAATAATAGAAGAAATTGCAGGAGAATATCTGAAAGATAAAGAGATCCAGGCTGTTCTCCTCAGAAAAGATTTGATACTCAAAGAAATCGATACCATTAAAACTGTTTTATACTGAATTAGACAGGTGGTCTTCTCCATTCACCATTCACCGCTTTTTTGTAATTGAAACGGGAAAAAAAGCACCATCTGAGAGTTCCCCCGGTAATCCTCGATCATCCCCGAGACCCTCAGGCGTTTATTTTTCAACGTTTCCAGCCGGGGAAAACCATTCAGATCTTTCCGGTAAATGAAGGCCGCAAACCTGCCGGATTTCCCCTTCAAAAGAATATAATTTTTTCTTTCCACAATCTCCCCGCACCGGAACCGCACCGCACACGTACGGCGCAAATAACATCCGGCTTCATGCGCATCCACAACCGGATACGGGAAATCCTTCCATAAGCCTGACTTTTCCTCCCTGGCGAGGGATTCGGCTTTTTTAAAGCGCATCCGGTATTCATTTTTAAAAGGAAATTTCGAAAAAACCGAAGCATATCCCCTTCTTAAAATAATTTCATTAAACATGCCCTCCTCAGTCCATACATAAGCCAGAAGACGGCCGTATTTGTCCCGTTTTTCCCAGTCATAAGTCAGCCGCACTTTTCGGCGGTGCAGGTAAGAATAGGCAAACCGTTTGGATATTTCCGCCTGATACCGCACCATCTCGCGGTCATCCCCCAGCTCAGGAGCATCGATACCGATCAATCTCACTTTTTCAAAATCCCCGCTGTCCAACCGAGCCCCGATGGTGTCACCGTCATAGACCACGGTGACCAATCCCCTGTCCGGGACCTCCCCGGATGATGCGGTCAACGGCAGCAGCAAAAGGACGGCGGCCGCAAGATTCTTCAGCTTTTTAACTATCACTTAACCTGACCTATTCGTTAGCCTGACCTATTCATAAAAAAATTGCGATTTTTCGGCAATCTTTCATTAACTCCGATATTCATCATTTTTATTAAAAAGCAAAAACATCACGTTTTTCCCTGCCTGTATTTCATTATAATCGCAATTTTTTTACCCTTCGGGCGGCATGCCACTTTATCATTGCGAGGCTTGCGCCAGCAAGCCGTGGCAATCCCTTCCTGCCACGTGAAAGCGGAGCCCACCGCCCAGACGAAGCAGACAGGGATCCCTCGGTGCTTCGCACCGCGGGATGACACACTCAAAGGCACGGCGTGCCTCGGAATGACAGACTCAAAAGTGCTCCGCTCCGGGAATGACATTGGGATCATTTTCATGGTTCGTGGTGTATTATACACATGATGAATGACTTGGAAAATCGTTTCTTTGCGGCATATTGAATTCATGTTTGATTCGTGAATTAATCATAGCTCAAGTGAAATCCATATTCAAAATACGTGCGAAGGGCGGCACGGCTGAAGGAGGGGATTTTTCATTTTGCTTTTTCCCGTCCCGGACTTTATAATAATCCCTTGAAAAATCAAACATGATCATCGAACATCAAAAATTGTAAAAACACCGGAACAGGAGGATTTAAACTTATGGACAAAATCAAGATTTTGCAGCAGATCGCCGGAAAGCTCCGGATACACTCCCTGAAAATGACCACCGCGGCCGGTTCCGGCCATCCCACCACCTGTTTATCCATGGCGGAACTGGCGGCGTGCTTGTTTTTTGATGAAATGCAATACAGCGCCACCGACCCCTTTGACTGGGGCAATGACGAATTTGTTTTGTCCAAGGGACATGCGGCCCCGGTGCTTTGGGCGGCTTCCGCTGAAGCGGGAATATTCCCTCCCGAAGACCTCATGGATCTGAGAAAGATATCCAGCCCCCTGGAGGGACATCCCACGCCTCGCATGAAATGGGTCAAGGCGGCCACAGGATCGCTGGGCCAAGGCCTTTCAGTGGGAGCGGGAATGGCCGCCGCCATGAAATTGGCCGGAGTACCCCGCCGGGTTTATGTGATGCTGGGGGACGGAGAGTGTGCCGAAGGAGCGGTATGGGAAGCCGCCAACTCCGCTCATTTTCTAAAACTGGATAATTTATGCGCCATTGCGGACATCAACCGGCTGGCCCAGTCCGGGCCCACCATGCACGAGCATCACATCGAAGCCTACCAAAAAAAATTCGAAGCCTTCGGATGGCACGCTGTCAGCATTGACGGGCATGATATCCCCCAAATCCTGGATGCGTTTCAGCAGGCCCGGAAAATCAAAACCCCCGTGGTCATTCTGGCGAAAACATATAAAGGCAAAGGTGTTTCTTTCCTTGAAGACAAAAACGGTTTTCACGGCAAGCCCCTTTCAGAAGAAGAGCTGGAGGAAGCCCTGCGAGAAATCGGCCCCGTACCGGAAATCGACGCCCGGAAGTACGTCCGCAAGCCTGAACCGGTCCAGGCGCCCCGTTTCCATAAGGATTTCGAAGTGGAAAAAAGCGCCTTCCCGGAAAAAGCAGCCACCAGAAAAGCCTTCGGAACAGCACTGGTCAACCTCGGAAAAATCAACAACTCCGTGGTGGCCCTGGACGGAGATGTGAAAAACTCGACGTATACCGAGGATTTTTTCAAAGCCTTTCCGGAACGGTCGTTCCAAAATTTCATCGCGGAGCAAAATATGGTGGGGATGGGAATCGGCCTTTCCGCTAAAGGCTATCTGCCTTTCATGGCCACATTTGCGGCCTTTTTAACCCGGGCTCATGACCAAATCCGCATGGCCGCATACTCCATGTCCAACATCAAGCTGGCCGGATCCCATGTGGGGGTCAGTATCGGTGAAGACGGTCCTTCCCAGATGGGGCTGGAAGATCTGGCTGTTTTTTCTCCCATTCCGGACTGCCTGGTCCTTTACCCCTGTGACGCCCGCTCGTCCGAAGGATGCGTTAAAACCATGGCCCAATACGACGGCATGGCTTACTTGAGAACCACCCGCCCCAAAACTCCGCTTCTGTACGATGACGGCGAATCATTTCCCGCCGGGGGTTCTAAAACTCTCCGTCAAAGCCCCGGCGATAAGGTCACGGTGATCGCCGCCGGAATCACGGTGTTTGAAGCCTTGAAAGCCTATGACATGCTGCAGAAAGAAAATATCTCCATCCGGGTCATCGACGCCTATTCCATCAAACCCTTTGACACACCCAATATCCGGGCGGCAGTTGAGGAAACCGGGGGCAAAGCCGTAATTGTGGAAGACCATTTTCCGGAAGGAGGGCTGTTCTGCGCCGCGGCCGGAGCCCTGAAAGGATTCAGCGGCATCATTCACCTTGCGGTCAAAGAACTCCCCCGCTCAGGCAAGCCGGAAGAACTCATGGATAAATACGGCATCTCCGCACCGCATATTGTTTCCGCCGTTAAAAGCCTGGCCTGATCCCGGTTTTTTTTTCAAACCAAACAATCCGGCGCACTTTTTTAAATCCCAGGCTCCGGTACAATTTCTGAGCGGGACCATTGCCGGCTTCCACGGTCAGACAAACCGAATCCGCGCCCAGCCGGGCCAAATGAGATAACCCCGCGGCGACCAGCGCTTGTGACAGCCCCTGTCCCCGGCTTTCTTTGAGAAGTCCGCACATATGCACCCGGCCCGTCTTTTTCTTTCCTCTTTTTTCCGGAGGGACGGTCCAAATGTATCCGGCTTCTTTTCCGTCTTTTTTGAATCTAAGGACATCATTCCAACCGGAACGCAAGATTTTCATATAGTATCTGATATCCTCCTCGCGATTGGGATTGAATCCCCAGCTCCCTTGGAAAATCCGGTTTTGAAGCCGGGCCAAGGCTCCGGCTTCCCCTGAAGAGAAGGGCTCTATCCTGATATGCGGGGGAAAAGAAAGGTTTTCATCCGGTTTAGACATTTCCATTTCAAAAAAATCTTTTACCGGGACAAATCCTTTTCTTAAAAGGAAATTTTTCCCGTTTCCATTCCGCTGAAAAACAGGGACATGGATTTTTTCCGCCTCAAGCTCACAGGCTCTTTGGTGGATGCGGTCCATTAAACGCGTTCCCATGCCGCAGCCTCGCCGGCGGGGAAAAACAAACACATCAGCGATGACCCGCCGTATTCCAGCCTCATGCGTCAGCGCAGCGCAGCCTGAAAATTGTCCTTCCCGGTGAGCGATAAAGATATCTTCTTCCGGCCGGCAGCCGGGGCGCTCCCGGTAACCCTGAAGGCCGGGAAAATTTTCTTTTTCCGGCCGGCTGGCGGGTCCGTTTAAAAAAGAAAAAAGTTCTTTTTCCCATTTTTTCGAATAAGGTTCAACTTGATAAAGCATTTTGAATTTTCGAAATTGTATCAAACGGAAATATATATTACAATTTCCGTTAAAATCAAGGACAAAGCCATGCGGGAAAAAAAAGCTGATGTGCTGGTCATCACTCCGCATCCGGATGACGCCGAGTTCGGATGCGCCGGGTCGGTTGCCAAGATGACGGCGGCGGGGAAACGGGTGGTCTACATTGTCTGCAGCAATGGAGAAAAGGGAACCGAAGACATCCACATGCCCCCGGACACCTTAGCCACAATCAGGGAAAAAGAGCAAAAAGAAGCCGCGCAGGTGCTGGGTGTGTCGGAAGTGATATTTCTTCGGATCCCTGACCAGAATTTGGAGGACACTCCGGAATTCAGAAAAATCCTGGTCCGGTATATCCGGATATTCCGTCCCGGCCTGGTCATAACCGCTGATCCGTACCGCCGGTATATCTGGCACCGGGACCACCGGGTGGTGGGCCGGGTGGTTTTGGACGCCGTATTTCCTTACGCCCGGGATATATGGGCTTACCCGGAATTCGCTGAGAAGGGGCCTCCGCCCCATAAGGTTGAGGAAATTTGGCTGTGGGCGCCCAATGAGGATGACCTGAATTTCCGCAATGACATATCAGAGACCTACGCCCTCAAGGTCAAAGCGCTTTGCTGCCATAAAAGCCAGATAAAAGAGCCGTTTGAAACCGAAATCAAAAAATGGCTGTACCGCCGGGCTGAAGAACTGGCTCACGGGGAAGATTTTAAACTGGCTGAGGGCTTTCACCGGGAGAAGATATGGCTATGACGCCTTTTTGGCTGTGAGTCAAACAGCGCATGACCGAATAGGTTTTTGCCGCGGTCTCCCGCCAGGAAAATTTATTTATGATCCCGGAGCGGATCCGTTCCCCCGAACGCAGCCGCTTCCGTTTTTCCGGAAAGGAAACCAGCAAATCAGCCAAAGCCGCCGGATTATTGGGAGAAAAAGAAAATCCGTTTTCACCATTCCTGACAATGCTCTTTATTTTCCCGATCCGTGAGACAATCACCGGCGTTCCGCATGCCAGGGCTTCCACCACCACCAGGCCGAAAGACTCATACAGCGAAGGCATGATCAGAGCGTCCGCCGCTGTAAAATAAGTCCGAAGCGCCGAGTGCTGACGTGAACCGAGAAAGTTTATCCGGTCCTGCAGGCCCTTTGCCTGAACACACCGCTGCAGTCTCTGCATTTCCGGGTTTTCAGCGAAGTCATGACCGGGCTCTCCTCCGCCGATAACCAGCAGCCTGGATCTCTCATAGATCCGGGGGTGATGCTTTTTAATCAAATCCCAGGCTTCGATGAGATTGTTCAATCCTTTAATCGGCTCAATCCGCCCGGCGTAAAGATAAAGAGCGTCCGTTTCCTCCCGCTTCATCTCGCGGTCGACTTTTTCCATCCTTTCAGGGAAAAACACCTCCCGGTTGACTCCGGGATAAATCACTGCGATTTTCGATGCCGGCAGCCGGTATTCCGCCATCAAGTGTTTCTTCTCCTCGTCCGAAGACGAAATGACCACATCCGCACCTGCGGCCAGGGACTTTTCGGCCAGAATCCGGCAGAAATTCCGCTTATCTTCCAGCGCCCGCTTTTTCAGGAATTCAAGGGTATGGAAAGTGAACACATGGGGAATTCCCAGAACTTTTTTCAGAGATTCCCCTATCAGTCCGGACAACCAGTAATGACTGTAGATCACATCGTATCCGTGATTCCGTCGGATGAATTCCCTTAAACGGAAGGTGAACTCCGTCACCCGGCCGACCAGAGCCCCTCCCTGGATTGATTTCTCGGGACCGGCTGTGAGATGGATGATACGCGTCGAATCATCCACCTGAGAGATGCCCTGGTGTTCCGGATTATGACTGCGGGTGAAAATGTCCACTTCAACCGGATAATTCCGGGTCAGCGCGGAGGTCAACTCTTTTAAATAGATATTCATTCCCCCTGCGCCGTTCCCGCCGAGAAGAGAGAAGGGGGAACAATGAAAACTGAGCATACATATTCTCATTCCGGGTTCTCCTTGAGTTTGAGTTTCACTTGATACAGCAAGCGGTCTTTGGCTCCAAAGGCGTATTTGTATTTTTCCTGCCCGCGTAAAAAGTCCACTGCCCTTTTCCTGTTTTCAATCGCTTTTTTTATTCGTGAAAAAAACAGATATATCCCCGGACTGTACCGGGAATATTCCGGATGATAAGCCACATTATAAAAATAGATATTATCTTTGTAAAGCAGATTGAACAAAGCCCCGATTAAAACATCCTCCATATAAAGCAGATCCAGTTCCGCCATACCCCTGCGGCTCAATTGGAAAGTGAGATTTTCAAAAAAATGTGTGATCCCCCTTTTTTCCCAAAATGCTTTTTTATCTTCGCCGCCCTTCTTATGAAGCCGGATAAATTCCGGCAAAGCGGGCTCGATCCGGATGGGTTCGGTTAAATATTCAATCCGCACTTGAGGATTCTTTTCCATGCGCCGGGCTTTTCTCTTCATCTCATGCCGGTCTTTGCGGCGCAGCGAATTCAGATAGTCTTGAAAACTGGCGGGCAACCCCAACACCGGGGCCGCTTCCCACCTGTTTCCTTCACAACAAAAATCATTCCGGGCCGCCGCTTCCTCCAAACAGCTCAGGGTGGGAGATGATTCCGGAATGTTGATCAATGTTATATTTTTCTTTATTTTCCGATCCCTGCGGAGTGCTGAAAACACCGCAAAGAGAAAATCTTTGGTCCGGCCCTTTTTCACAATAAAATCACAATAATCCGTCACCTTCCGGCTGGCCATGAACTGAATCCGTCCGTTTTCATGGAAAAAAGGAGCGATCCCCGTCAGGGTGCCGTTCTCTTCCCGGACAAGGATTATATTCATCCGCCGCCTTTCAGCAAAACCTTCCCACCAGGCGGAATACCATTCATGGGTCAGAAATACGGATGGATTTTCCGATTCCCGGACCAGGCGGTTCCAGTCCATACTGAGGCGGATGAAATCCTGGTATCGTGTGACCGTCTCAATGTTCATCTTGACCTGAATCCTGGCCTATTAGTTCGAAAATAACAAAAATAGTCCATTTCGTCTATCTGGTTTGAAGAGGGCGAGAAAAGCGAGAAAGGCGAAACGGGCAAGACGTGCGAGAAAAGAAGAAGGCCTCTGAAAAAATCAAACATGAACATTTTCATTTGTCGCGTGTGGCGACGCCGCCATGGGTAATGACTTAGAAAATCGTTTCTTTGTTGCCATGGGAGCGGGTGATGGATCGCCGCCGTGGCAACAGTTCAGAAGTGCCACCCATCACCGGCCTGCAGAGATAGGTGGCACGGGATGATCTCCCGCCCGCAGCGGAAGGGACCAACAAGAGGATGGGGCGAGGCGAGGACGAACGGGAGTTTTCCCGTGACGGGCCCATCCCTCCCCCACCTGATTGAAAACCTTTTTGATTATTTTATGCGCTTACCGGTTCAGCATGGGATCACGGCGCACCTTGATTTCCCCGGTAAAGGATTGATCTCCCGCGGAGAGCTTGACGGCGTACGTTCCGGGCCGGTTGTTTTCGAACAAGTGCGCATTCTGGGATTTTATGTCATCCGTCATTTCCTGCAAGGGAGATATGTCATCCAGGATCCAAATGCCTCTTCCATGGGTTCCGGCGATCAGATCATTCTCCCGGGGGTGAATAACAAGATCATGAAACGCCGCCGTGGGCATATTCAAGCTCAAATCCGTCCAGCTTTCTCCTCCATTGAAAGAAAAATACACCGAAAATTCGGTTCCGGCGTTGGTGGATTTCCAGACGCCTCCGGATGCACTGGCCACCAGAACATGGGTGAAATCATCATCCAGGGCGACGAAATCGGAAATGCGGCCGACCATATTGGCCGATCCAATATTCTGCCACTAATAATTCTTGATCAGGTCTTGTTCAAAATCCCCGGCAAACAGCAAGCCGGCCCATAAAACAAGGACCGCCGGCAAAAGAACCCAACATTTCCTTTGTTGAGCCATTGAAACCATCAAGCATCGCCTTTCATGATATTATCGAAAAGGCGCAGGACCTTCGTTCCCGTGCGCAGTTTTGATGCTTTTGGCCCGCCTGTGAGCCACCTCGCAAAAATACGGAGTTGAACCGTCAAGCCGGCCGGTTTCTAAATGAGCATGGGCGGGGCACCACAGGCATATATTAAAAAGGGCACACTTGCGGCAGGTCTGGAGAAACTCTTTGCGCTGCGAGCGCATACCACGCACCTGCGGAACAAAATCATACCAGGCCTCAGCCAAAGTTCCTCTTTTAAGATCAAAAGTGGTGCCCTCAGCACAAAGAGACTGGCAGAGGCGAAAGCGCCCGTCATAACTGACGACGAAACTGTTTTTGCCTGCACCGCAGTGGAAAAGATGGTCATCACCTCGATGAGTAAATTGCTCATTGATCAACGTGTCACAACTCTTGCGCATGGCACTGATCCTTTTTTCATCGGCTTCTTCCAAGGCGACAATCTGTTCAGGTGTCAGGCGCTCAGCCCGGATCTCTTCATTACGGACAGAGTCACCATCAAAGCGCAGATGCAGCTGCGGATCAAAGCGAAAAAAGTCCTTGGTCCTGCTCCGGCAAAATGCAGAAATCTCCCGTTGCTGGTCGAGATTGGACTGAATAGCCATCGTCTTTAAGCGAATGCGCACGCCGTTTTCCTGAAGTTTATTCAGTCCGTTCATAAAACGGTCAAAACTGCCGGAAATGCACGTGACCGCCTCATAAACATGCCGGGTCACACCGTAAACGGTCACTTCTATATCCCGGGGGGGGTATTTATTAAACAGCTCCATATGGGCGTCGCTGATCAGGGTGGCGTTGGTGAAAACAGAGACGAGCAGGCCGAGACGCTTCAACTCCAAGTAAATCTCAGCGAAGTCGGTACGCAAGAGCGGTTCTCCGCCTGTGAGTAAGCACCACATGGCCCCCATGTCCACAGCCTGGCGTCCGATATCAATGATTTGCGGCACCGTCAATTCCCGGGCCCGGACTTCCCTGTCACCTGCCGGGAGGTTGATATAGCAATGGCGGCAGCTCATGTTGCAGCGCGCTGTTATCTCAAAGTCGAAGGATAAGGGCACACGCTTATTCTGCAGTTTTTTCCAAAGAAGAAAATCTTGAATCTCAAGTGTCTCCGTCATCCTTGTCCTTAACCCCCTTAACCGGATTTCCTGAGCACAGCTCCTCCGCGCATCTTTTTTTCCGGAATTTGAAGATGAATGATATCAAATCCCCCTGAAGCAAACTCGTTTTGCAAATCTTCTTTGGATGAAAAACTGTGGATAAATTCAATATCATGCCACAGCATATCTCCTGGTTCATAACTAATGTTGCCAAGGGTAAGCCAGGCCAAAACTTTTCCGGCTTTCTCTGCTTTAAGAGAATTAAAATTATCCGCACCCCAATAGTACTGGCAGAGGAAATAGCCGCCGGGCCGGAGGGCTTGACGGATGCGCTTCAGCATTGCTATGCGTCTTTGTTTGGTCGGCACTGAGGAATACATCGCTGCGCTCATCCAAGCGGCACCATATGAACTTTCCGGTACGTCAAGACAGGAAATTTCCTGAACAATCCCTTTCATTTCCACCCCATGCCGTACTGCGTTTTTTTTCGCCTTAACCAGCATTTCCGGAATAAAATCCACACCGGTGACATCAAAACCCATTTGAATCAAGGGAATCGCCTCACGCCCGCCGCCCACGCCCAGCAGCAGCAGCCGCCCATGTGTCAAAGGCAATTTCTTTAACAGAGCTTTTTCTTCCTGGTTTAACCCCGCATCCACAAAATCCGGCTTGACCCAAGCGGCAATATTTTTCGGCCTGGCATAAGTTTGCCTGCTGAATTCAATAAGATCATCCGCGCGCAACACCATGAGAGAGGCGGACCTAATAAAATTGCCCAGACGAATTAAAAACCTGCCCAGCTCAACTCTCGGCCTCATGCTGTTCTCTTTTCTTCTGCTTTCCCCCCTACACAGTCATTTTTCAGCTGCCGTCTGTTTTCGTCTTTATGACCAAACACGTTCCGTATTCGATTTCCCGAAAACCGTGATAATCGCAATGGCCATGAAACCAGCTTCAGAATGGGCAAGAGTAAATTGTGTGCGCTGAGCCAGGCAAGAAAGTGATTTTCAAAAGCTGTTGTTATCCCCAGACACACTTCCCGCCCTTTTCTCTCTGCGCGAATCACACGTCCCAATATGTTCTCCTTGACAACTGAACCATCCGCTTTCGGGCAATGGTCCCCCCGCACCACCCATCCGGCATCTTTCTTCATAACGATCCTATGAATCACCAGTTTTCCATTACCGGGATGGATAAAAGCTACGGCATCACCCACCCGTGGCTCACGGGTGTGTATGGTAGCAATAGTCAGCACATCCTGGTCCCGGATAAAAGGATGCATGCTGAAACCGCGCACCATGGTCCGCAGTTTCACTCCCCGTTCCTGCGCCCCCCGGAGTAACTCCATCTGCCCCAAGTTGGAAAGCCGGAGTTCCCCTCCATATGACACATAATCAAATGAATTTTTCGCGGTAAATCCTCTCTCCGGCTCTTCAGGTTTGTTCATGTCATTTCTATCCCATCAAGAACTCTCTTCTCCAAACTATTCCTTAATCACAAGGATTTTCCGTTTGATCATTTCCGCAGCGAAGCCCAGGACATCCGCTTGGATCTTATCAGGGGAAGAAGAAAACTCCTTCACCAAAGCGGAGGTCACCTGGCCTAAATTCCGCCGGCCGTCAAGTTTTTTCCAAACGGCCCGGCCGGTCTCGTTCAGGGTATAAAGCTCATCGTCCGCATCGCCGATACCGGCAACTAGCGGCACAATGATGATATCCCCTTCAATTTCACGTGCCACCACGTCTTCAGAAGGCAGGCAAACCGTTTCTCTTGTCAGTTCCGTCTTCATTATATGCACTTCCTAATACTTATTGTTTTAATATGCTGATTTTTTCTTCACTCTTGGGCTTTTTGGGGAGGGAATTTTTTCTTAATCCGGAAGGAACTCCCGACCATTGTAGCCGGTCAAAGACCCATGATCCATGAGAATATTATGAATTTCCCTTCTGCCGCCGGGAGCACGTCTGCGTCTTAAAAATTAAGGTGAAAACCGTCGGTCTAGGCATTACCGGCTACGAACCGGCACGCGAGTGGCAATTCCCGCAATTTCCTGGCGGTTCTCCTGTGCAGCCCTGATCACCAAAACCTTTCGGGCCATCCAACTCTGTTTTAGCGCGTTTGCAGTGTGTGAGAACCGCTTCACCCGGCTTGTTACGAACAAGAACAACCATTCCCGGTTTGCTCCAATTTTTTTTCCCTTTATTTTCACTCATTCTTTCACCTCCTCTTTGCGTATTTCGCCGATGATCACTTATTAATGTCAATTGCTTTTTATAATATTCGTGACTTTATCCTTTTCTCTTTTATTTAATAATAACTCCGATTATTATATTTAGTCAATAGCTGATTTCGCTATCTTAAATAAAACGGCTTTCTTTTATATCCTTTCCTTCCAATTTTTCACAGTCCATGCTTTCTCCTCCTTATCCAGCCAGCCCAGCCATCGTGCCTGGGCATGTGCAGCTTCGCAAAAATATTCCACAGGTGTATCCAGGGTGCCATGCTCCGCCCATGACTTGGCCGGGCATTGCTCGCAAAGGCTCTTAATGAAACACACGGCGCAGCGGCGCGAGTACTCGGGATTTTCAGCCCGCAGTTCATAAAGCTTGGAATACCGGTCCAAAGCATCATTTAAAGAAGAAGGGTTCTTTTTTCCCAAAACACACACTTTTAATTCCGGTGACCGCAGTCCTAAACAGGGTTGAGCATAACCGTAGGCATCAATACAAGGAGCTTCACCCGCACCGCAGTTAAAGAGTGCATCTCCGGGCGGCCCCATGAATTTCAAAGCAAACTCCTTCATGTCCTTGCGATAGACTTTCGCATTCCGGGTTAAAACAGCAACTCCGTCACCTGGAGATATGCGCAGCGAGGTGATCAGCCGGTTTTTATCCGCGTCATCGCACCGGTTCCTCAAATCCAGAAACATTGAATAACCCGGAGGCCGCGTCGTCCAGGGAAGGGACTGAGCCCAGGCTTCGAATTCCTCCAATTCATGCCTGTTTGGAGGAAGCAGTGCATATTTAACGGTAAAAGGGATCTTGTATTCCAGCAGCAGGTTGATCCCCTGCATGAATTGGTCATAAGAACCGGGCTTGCGCGAGACCGATTCATAGGAATCAGCCTGCATGCCGTAAACCGTGATTTCAATCTTCTCCAAAGGGGGGGTTCGGGCAAAAAGAGAGGCCAGATGAGGAGTCAACAGCCGGGCGTTGGTAAAGAGCAGCACTTTCAATCCCAGGCGCCGGGCAAAAAGATAAAGGTATTCAAAGTCGGAGCGCAGCAACGGTTCGCCTCCCGTGAACCGCACCTGCAAACAACCTAGGTCCGCCGCTTCACCAAGGATCGCTTCAATCTGCCCGGTGGTCATTTCCCTCGCTTTTGCTTCCCTGTCGTTTTCCGGAAGATTGATACAGCAATGAATGCAATTGTTGTTGCACCTTTCAGTCAGCTCTATATCCAGTCTGCCTAAACGCGGGGCAAGATGCTTTTCAGGTTTTTTGATGCGGCGGATGTACTTGCTCAATGGATCAACCCTTTAAGTTCCTTTATAATCGCGTCGGTTTTATCGAAGCGCATAATGTAACAAGGAACTTTGTTAACAAGCTGTTCCAAAGCATCCAGCTCTTTTTGCCACCATTCTGCTGTCACCATCGGCCGGATCAGAGTGGGAAGCAGCCTTCCCCAGATCATCTTACGGTCTTTAAGCGGGATAATCTCATTTTCTTCGGCCTGTTCCAGAAAAAGAACAGCCTCCAAAGGAGCGGAAGAAGAAGACACATCGGCGGTGGTGCCGTGGCTCCAAGTGCCGTAGACCCGCCACTCCTCTTTCCAAAGGCGAAGGACATTCCTATCGTCACAAAGGATTTCAGCGTTCAGGCCGTATTCATGGCTTGCCGCCCTTAAAATTTCCATAGTGGTTGATTTTCCGGCATCGGAATGGCCGGCGAACAAAAATCCCCGGCCGTTAATGACGGCTGCGGAAGAGTGGATCAGGACAGCATTGCGGTCAGCCAGCAGAGGTCCCAGCCAAATCTGATCAGTGGCAAGAAGCGAGAGGGACGGCCAGCCGTATTTAAGAACTGTTTCCCGCACCGCCGGAGAATGATAAATGATGCCCCTGGTGTAGCCGGCATTGAAAACCGCCAGCCGGCGCAGTTCATGGTCTTCGGGGGAAGGGGAAATTCCCCGGTAAAACCAAGTCCCGTTCCGGTATGAAACCTCCCAGGGGGGGATGCGGTATAATACCGTCCCCAGATCCCTGCCTTTAATATCAGGAAGTTCAAAACTATGACGAAGACGAACATTATCTTCACCAGGGCCTTCCACGGCAAACTCCATCAATTCATCCTTAAATTTAATGGCGGCAAAATCAATATGGCTTTCCACGCACACAGTGATACCGGCGATCCGGAAGTAGCGGCGGTGCTTTTTCCGCCACTTCTCCTTAAATTTACGGGCTTCTTCAGCCACCTCACAAAGATAAGGAATAGGAGCGGAGTAGCGGCCGGTTTCCAGGTAGGCATAAACGGCACACCATCGGCAGTCGCTGCGTTTTTCACATGATCCGCAGTGCTCGCGCCATTCCTTGCCGCCATGGACCTTTTCGGCACACTCAGGGATAAACCTTTCCCATGCTTCTTCAAAAGTGCCTTTGCGCAAATCGTAGCGCAAAGTCGGATCTTTTATGTAGGAACACCAGCTCATCAAACCGTAAGGATCGATGTGGAAAGCCTGCCGCTCAGCAATGCAATCAGCGAAAAGACGGTCGTCGTCATAGGATACAGCGCCGCCACCTGGTTCCGTTTCTTTTTTTAATTCTTTCATTGTTTCATCATGACCCGGATTAGGGCGATCCACCTCAATCACTTGACTGGGCGAAAGACGCTGGGCGATAATCTCCCGGTTGCGTTGCGGTGAGCCCTCGCTGGAAAGAAAGAGCCAGGGTGCGCCGACCCTCCAGTGGGGACTCAATGATTCGGCCAAGGCTATCATCTTGTCCCATTGGTGCCAGTTCGCCTTCATGGGAACCAACTGAACGATGAATCCCGCACCGGCTTCTTTCAGATATGCAAAGGCCTGCATCACCTTTTCGAAGCCGCCGGGATGACGGGTGACTTGGTCATAAACCTCCTTGGTAGCGCCGTAAAGAGCAATCATCTTGCTGCCTCTTCGGGTCAGCAAACGGGCGGTCTCCGGCGTAATCAGTGTGCCGTTTGTATTTAAGGTATAGCCTGTGGCCTTACGGGTAAGATAATCGAAAATGTCAGGGAAATCAGGACGAAGCAAAGGCTCACCCCCGGAGATGCTCCAATAACGGCAGCCCATGGATCGTGCCTGGTCCACAATGCGCCGGATTTCATCGATACGAAGTTCTTCTTTTTGCACCGCCGCATTCTCAGGGACAGATAACCAGCAATGCCGGCAGCGATTGTTGCAGCGGTAAGTCAGATCCATTCGCCCTTCAAGGGGGAGGCGGGGAAATTTTTTCATTTTTTAACCTTTCGGCGGGCTGATCTCACCTTATCTGCGAAAATCCGGCCCGTTTATCATCCAGGCTGGAAGTTTTGATTATACAACAATGCATAACGTTATGTCGAGAGAAGAGGGTTCGCAGTGTAAATGAAAAAAGCGTTCGTCTGGCAGGATTCGAACCTGAAGCCTTCGGATCCGGAGACTGTGTTTTAAGCGATTTCTTGTCATAATATCTGCTATTTACAGGATCCGTGATTTTATCCGTTACCTGAATTATTCACGTGCCGGGATTGCCGCAGATGCGAGGCGCGGGGCATGACGCTGTGGTCCTTCACCCTGAATGCCCTGCAACAAAGTTTTATTGCGAGGCCTGCGGAGCAGGCCGTGGCAACCTTAGACGGATAGATTATAAAGAACGGAGGCGTTTAAGATCCTCACGTCGCTTTGCTCCTCAGGACCCCGCCCGAAGGGTAAAAAAATGGCGATTAAAATGAAAATAAAAAAATGAAGAAAGTTCCATTTGATCTTTCACTAAAAACCATGCTTATCGCTGATAAGAAAAAGATTGCAAAAACATCGCAATTTTTTTATGAATAGATCAGGCGTTAAAACTTTTTGGCGTCTTTTTTCTGTTTTAAAAGCCAGCCTTTCAACCGTCCGCCGCCTGAAACTCCCGCCGCTATAGGCGCTTTTTCTCTTTGACAAAAGCGACCCCAAAATGCTATTTTTATCCTCTTTGCGGTGAAGGAAGGCCGTCGACCCGGGGGCGGCCGCCGCAGTGAGGAAAACGACTTGAATCCCCAAAAAAGAGAAGAAAAAGAAAAGTGGTTCAAAAGTGAAAAAAATCTATGAAAAATACATGGCGGTCTATGACCCGATGCGCTCCGGGGCGGGATTTTTCTTTATCCTGCGCTTCCCGTCCAAGCATGCGGCCTATATTTTCTATCGCAACCTGGCCATCCAGTTCGCACTTCTCATGGGCCTCTGGCTTCTGCTGAGCGGCCATTACGACGCTTTCCACATCGGGGCCGGCGCGGTCTCCGCGGTTATTGTGGTCGCCGGCAACTTCCGCCTGAACAAGTTTTTTTTCATCCGCGACGATCTTTTCCAGTCCGCCCCCATCCGCATCCGGCGGCTCTTCGTATACATCCCCTGGCTCCTCTGGCAGATCGTCATCTCCTCCATTCAGGTGGCCATGGTTGTCCTGCACCCCCGGAAATCGGCCGATCCGGCCCTGGTCCGGTTCCGGACCAAGCTTGCGACCACCGCTTCCCGGGTCATTCTGGCCAACTCCATCACCCTCACCCCCGGAACGCTGACCGTGGAGCTCGATGACGAGGTCTTCTTCGTCCACGCCCTGACCGATGTCTCTTTCACGGGAATCGCCGACGGCTCCCTCCCGGGGCAGGTGGCCCGCCTCTACGATAAGCGTCCGGGCCAGATCGTCAGCCGTCTGCGGGTTTTCAAAACGGCGAGGAGGACCTGATGGAACGCTATTTCATCTACCTCGGTGTCCTTCTGACCGTCATCATCCTCATTCCGCTCTACCGCGTCCTTCGCGGACCGACCCTTTTCGACAGGATGCTGGGCGCCGGGGCCATCGGAACGAAGACAATGGTGCTTGTCATCGTCATCGGATTCATCTTCGACCGCATCGACATGTTCATCGATATCACCCTGGCCTACGCCGTCCTCAATTTCATCGGCACCATCGCCGTGGCCCGCTACCTGGGGGCTTTGAAAAGAGGGAGGAAGTGATGCCGGTGAACTTCATCGTCTCCAACATCATCGTCAGCCTCGGTGTT
>JAWODN010000105.1:0-27636 GCA_046483285.1 Candidatus Aminicenantota bacterium
GCGAACGCGTCCAAGGAGAACGGCGTGAATGCAGATCTGAAAGGAGCGGGCCGATCTGTCGTTTGGGGTTTGGCGGCCATCGCCATTCTGGTCATTGTGGCGGTCATAATCATCGGACGCGAAACCGGGCCGCGACAGGATAGGGAAGAGGTGACGGTCTTTTGCGCTTCCTCCATGAGCGCCGTCATGAACGAAATCATCGATGTGTTTCACCGCCGTTCCAACACCCAAATCAACACCCGCTTCGGCGCCTCCGAGGAGCTATTGAAAGAGTTCACCAACGATCCCGGGGCCGTGGACCTATTCTTTCCGGGCGAAGCGGTCTATCTGGAGCGCGCCGGCGCAGGCCTCAGGATGACAGTGGAGCTGTCATTTTCGAACTGTTAGATCAAGCTGCGGTATAGGATAAAAAAGATGATAACATTTATAACAGGTGTGATGATTCTGGGAATGGTTTCCGGCCTGGCGTCAGGCGGAGAACAGACTTATCCCGGGGAGAATTTAGAGAAAGCCTTGGATATCGTCCGCCGTATTGAGGAGGCGGCAACGGAAGGCGGCACGGAGGGGGGCCGCAAGGTCAAGGTCACTGAGGACGTCCTCAATGCCTATCTTGCGTACCAGGCCGCCTTGGAGGGGGGGCCGCTGAAAAGCCTTCAGGTGAAAATCTTTCCTCAAAACATGATCGAAGGAAAGCTTTTCATTGACCTGAGCGGGTCGAATCCCCCCAAAGGCCTGCGGCCGGAAATGACCTTTTATTTCCGCTCAAAAATTGAAATCCGAGACGGAAAAGGCCGGCTGGATATCAAAGAATTATTTCTGGAAAAACACCAGGTCGATCCGGTGCTGCTGGACCTGGCTCTTCTTTTTATGGCCAAAATCCAAAATACGGAAACCACCGGAGTGGCTGACTGGTACGAACTCCCCCACGGCATCACCGGCATCAAAACCCACAAAGGCTGGGTCGAAATTTATTATTAACCTGGATTATTCACCGGCCTGGATTGCCGCAGACGACCCGAGGAGCGGATCGACGAGGGATCTGTGAGTGCTTCGTCTTGGCGGTGGGTTCCGCTTTCACGAGGCAGTAAGGGATCGCCACGGCTTGCTGGCGCAAGCCCCGCAATGACAAAGGGAATGTCATTCCGGGGCACGCAGTGCCTTTGAATGTGTCATCCCGCGGTGCGAAGCACCGAGGGATCCCTTACTGCTTCGTCTTGGCGGTGGGTTCCGCTTTCACGAGGCAGGAAGGGATTGCCACGGCTTGCTGACGCAAGCCTCGCCATGACAAAGCGGCATGTCTCCCCCGGGAAGCGGAGCTGTCCTTTTCTAAGGTATCGATCAGGCTAAGTATTGGGTCAGACTTATCATGGAGAGGGGATTTTTCATGGATTTTTCACCACCACAATATTTTTTATATCTTTGCTTTTCAGCAGGTCATTGAAAGCCGCCAAGTCTTGAGCAAGGATCCCGCGATATCTCTTCAGGTGAGACGACAATTGTTCTTCCAGCACGTGATGAAGTTCAATCTGTTGTTCGGTCGGAGGGAAATCCGCCCGGCTGATCTCTCTGGCCAGGCTGGCGAATTTGGTGTAAAGACCCGACGGCCAGCGCAACACATCCGCACGCCCCGTGACCCTCATCTGAAAAAGCTCCATTTCCACTTTGATCATTTTGTCATCTAATGCCTCGAGTTTTTCCAAGACATCTTCATTCCCTTTGTCATTTTTGAGAACATCTTCAAGGTCATATATCTGTTTGCGCAGCCATTCAAGGGAATTGATCATGCCTATGAGATCGTCCTGGTTTTTCCTGATTTTCAGCATGAGTTCTGTTTGAACCTGGATGTCTTGCTCTGTCCCCGCCGATGACGGATCTTTTTTCACCACCACTTTTTTCTCAATATCGGTGCCTCCCACCGATAATCTGACAGTGTAATTGCCGGGAGGAGCGAGAACACGGATGGGGCCGCCCCCATACTGGATAACCGGTCTCCAGCCTTCCGGCCCGTAAGGGACAAAGTGCTCTTGATACGGAGGTGTCCTCAGCCTGGCTCTCTGGAGGATTTCATACCTCAAATCCCATACCACCCGGTTGATTCCGCTGTTCTTTGTGCCCCGGAGAGTCCGGATTTTTTCTCCATTTTCGTTTAAAACCGTAAGCGTGACATTTTCCTCAGGGGCGGACTTGAGAAAATAATTGATAGTGGCGCCGTACGGCGGATTTTTTCCCATGCACAGGTCATTAGAATGGGTATCGTATCTATGGGTGGTGAGGAAGCGGTAAGCAGGCCTGGGATCAAACAAGTGAACATCCGAGTTGATCACCTCCGAGTTTAATTGTTGAAGGGGGGTGATATCATCCAGGATGTAGAAACCCCGGCCATACGTCGCAACGACCAGATCATTGAAATGCTCCTGAACAACCATCCAGTGAACCGGAGCGGGGGGCAATCCGGTATTCAGCGGTATCCAGTTGTCTCCATCATTGAAGGAAACATAGAGCGCATTTTCCGTTCCGAGATAAAGGAGTCCCTTTCTGACCGGGTCTTCTCTTATACAATGAGCGTAGCTGAGGTATCCTTTCGGGATATCCGAGCTGATGTTCTTCCATGTCTTCCCAAAATCCGTTGTTTTGTAAATATAAGTGTCCCAGTGGTTCATCTCATGAAGATCAGCGGAAAAATAGCATGTGCCGGCCTCATACCGTGAGGGTTCTATGTTGGTGATCTTTCCGCGGGGAGGAAAACCGGGAATGTTCTTTGTGACATTGGTCCAGTTTTCTCCTCCATCTCTTGTCACATGGAGAAGACCGTCATTGGTACCCGCCCAAATCTGACCTTCCTCAACCGGAGATTCCGCTATAGCAAACACGGTGCAGCTCATTATCGGGTCAGCGCTCTCTGCGACCAGCGGACCCCAATTTCTTTCCAGCATGTCGGGCGCGCTGGTGCTTAAATCCGGGCTGATAATCTGCCAGCTCTCTCCGCCATTGGTGGTAACATGCACATACTGGCTTCCCACATAGACCTTATTGTGATCATGCGGAGAGATATGAATCGGGGTTATCCAATAAAACCGGTATTTGAGATTCTTGGGCGGATGGCCGATGTTATCTTCCCGCCACACGGCCACCCCGCGGCTGTGGCCGGTCTCCAAATCATAGCGGGTCAGAATTCCCTGGTAATTCCCCGACCAAATAATGTTGTTGTTGACGGGATCAGGATATGTGAATCCGGCTTCGGCCCCTCCGACATTATGCCACAAAGTGGAGGGTATGACCCCCATCTTGCTGTTGCTTGGACCCCGGTAGGAAGGCCCATCCTGCTTATTGCCGTAAACAAAATAGGGGATTTGGTTATCCACCGCCACATGATACATCTGGGCATTGGGAAGTCTGACCCCATTCCAGGTTTTTCCTCGATTAATGGATATTGAAACGTACTGATCATTTCCCACGAGCATGCGATCACTGTTCTTTGGATCCACCCAAATATCATGGTTGTCGCCGCCTTTCATTTGATACATCCGATCGAACGATTTTCCCCCGTCCCGGGAATGATGCACCCCATTGCATGCGGTAAAGACCTCATCAGCATTATCGTGAGAGACAGCCAAGCGTGTGTAATACGACGGCCTGTCCATTAACTCATGACTGACATTCATCAGTCTCCAGCTGTCACCTCCATTATCACTCCGCCAGAGAGTGCCCTCCAAACTTTCAATAAGCGCATACATCCTATTGGAATCAGCGGCTGACATGGCCACCGCAATTTTCCCCGTTGGAGGCTTGGGCAGCCCAGCCGAAAGTTTTTTCCAGGTGGTGCCTCCATCTTTGGAAAGAAACAGCCCTCCATTGTTATTCAGACCGCTGCTCCGGGACCAGTGAGTCATTTGAAAAGGCCACATCCCCGCAAGAAGAATACGGGGGTTATTGGGGTCCATGACAATATCGGAACAGCCGGTGACTTCATCAATAAAGAACACCTTTTCCCAAGTCTCTCCCCCGTCCACAGTGCGAAAAATCCCTTTTTCCTTTTGTGGCCCATAGCAATGCCCCATTGCCGCGACAAAGACAACTTCGGGGTCCTCCGGATGGATGACAATTCTGGGTATTCGTCCTGAGTCCGGAAGACCCATATGAGACCAGGTTTTTCCTGAATCGGTGGATTTAAATACGCCGATCCCCACGGAAATATCATTTCTTATAAACGTTTCTCCTGTTCCCGCCCAGATAACATTGGGGTCAGACGGGGCTGCAGCCAAAGCGCTGACAGAAGAAACCGGTTGATCATCAAAAATCGGCGCCCAGTGAATCCCTCCATCCATTGATTTAAATATGCCTCCGGATGCGGAACCCGCGTAGATGATGTTCGTATCGCCGGGAACGCCGGTCACGGCACAAAATCTATTTCCTTGCGGCCCGATAAATCGATACTGCAGAGAATTCAATTGCCATTGCCCGGGACTAATGTTTTCCGCGTAAAGTGATGTCAAAACACCTATAGTGAGAATGGTGCCCAGAAAAAAATAAAGGATCCGTTTGGTAAAAACAATCTTTCCCCGAAGTGTTTTCATGCTCTTTCCTCCCATAATATGTTTCCTGTCTGGGCTTACACATCAGCCCGAGCTGTCAGTTCGAAAATATCAAGTCTTATCTATTCAATTTATTCATTTTTTCCGGTTGAATCAAACTGATTATAAAGTTTTCATAAACAGTTTGAAATCCTTCCGGGTTGTATGCTAAAATTTGTGTAACACAAATCAAAATCAACTCCGAGTCACCGGAGCTAAAGCCTTCCGCCAAGCCCGTTGACCGTCAGGGTAAGATTGGAAACGGTCTTGCCTTCCGTACTTGTAAAGGAGAAAAAATGAAAAAATACGGGCTCCCCAAAATCATTCTGTCCACGCTGCTGGCCGCAGCTTTCTGCTTGACCGGGTTCTCCCAGGCTCACGGCCGAATCCAGGAAAATTCCTCCCAGGAAAAAGAAAAAAGAGAACAAATCATCACCGAAGAGGTGGTGGTGACAGCGGAGGCCCCCCGGGAGCGTTCCGTGGCCACGGTCAACACGCTCCAGAAAACCCAGATTGAAAATATGGCACCCCTGGACCTTTCCGAGGCCATCCGTTATGTTCCCGGTGTGACAGTAACTTCCGGTGATAAATCCACCTATACCCTCAAACTGAGGGGAATGGATGCCAAACGGATCGCCTTGCTTCTGGACGGGATTCCGGTCTATGAGCCGTATTACAGCTCCTTTGACCTGAAAACCATTTCCGCAGGAAACATCCAAACCCTCAAATTGACCAAAGGGCCGTCTTCGGTTCTTTACGGACCCAACACCCTGGGGGGCATCGTTAATGTCGTCACCCGGCGGCCCGGCGCCCGTCCCTCTTTGTCCATGACGGCCTCTTACGGTGAGCAGAACACCCGTCAGGTGGGTGTGAACACCGCTTTCCGGTTGGACCGCTTTTCTTTTGTGGGGGGGCTTCAATATCAGGATTCAGACGGTTTCTATTATCCCGGCCGCGAAAACGGGAAACGGATCAACCGGACCAACAGCGAATACCAGCGGGGTAATGTCAACGCCAAGGTTTACTATCATCCCAATGACAGAACGGAACTGATGTTTAATGCCGGAATGTATCTTTCCAATTATTCCATGCCTCCGGAAATCGATGCGTACCGGCCCCGTTACTGGCGGTTCAAAAACTGGGACCGCGCCACCTATAACGCCGGGGGGACCACCGCCCTGGGCGACCATTCCACCCTCAAATTCCGGATCTTCCTGGTTCAGCTGGACAACACCCTGGTGATGTACCGGGACGCGGAAATGACTCAGAAGCGCTTTGAAAGCACTTTCGATAACGCTGTTTACGGCGCCTACACCCTGGCCGACATTCAGACCCACCCCTTCAACCGGCTTAAATTCAGTTTGAATTATAAAGGGGATAAGGCCCGGCTGCAGGATGATGTGGGGGAACCTTGGACCGAATTTGACCAGGGAACCTTCTCGGCCGGAGCGGAAGACCATATTTCGTTAAACGACAACTGGAAACTGGTGGGAGGGGTCAGCTTCGATCACCTGAATAAATTTATCGGAGAAACCACTTCCAAAATCAATCCCATGGCCGGAATCAAGTTTTCTCCCGGCGATGATCTGGACATGCACTTGTCTTTTTCCAAAAAATCCAAATTCCCCTCCATGCGCTCCATGTACTCCGAATCTTCCGGAAATCCCGACCTGCTGAGCGAATCCGGCACCATCTGGGAACTGGGTTTTCATTACACCCGCGGGTTTTTGGCGTCCGGTTCGGTATTTCTCACCCGGTTCAAAGATATGATCGACAGTGTGGTGATTCCCCAGTATGATTTTCGCCGTCTGTACTACAATATCGGGGAAGCCCACATCCATGGATTTGAAATTCAACTGCAGAAATCCTGGGATACGATCACCGGAGTGGTCAACTACACCTATCTGGACCACAGGAATGAAACCGATGACCGGCCTTTGGACGCCCTCCCCTCACATAACCTGAATTTTAATGCCCAGATTTATCCTGTTTCAGCGCTCCGGATCGGTTTGATGGGACTGTATGGATCCCAATCCTGGTGGTTCGACTACAACATCGGCGAAATGCTGGAAATTCCATCTTACTTCAGTCTGGATGGAATCATTTCCTACCGATTCGACCCTGTGGAAGTGTTTGTCAAGGTCACCAACGTATTTAATGATTATATTTACACCGAGCCCGGTTTCCCCTGGCGGGGCCGGTTTATCCAGTTGGGAATCCGGACAGACCTGCTTCAGTGACTTGTCCAAACGGCTATAGGTCAGGCTTGCCCGGCCTATTCACGGGCCGGGATTGCCGCAGATGTCGGAGTTGCGGCGAGGAAGCCGTGGCATTTCACTGCAACGAGCCGCAGCCCGGCAGATGCGGTGAGATCCGGCCCGCCCGAAGGGTAAAAAAATTGCGATTATAATGAAATACAAGCAGGAAAAAACGTGACATTTGTGCTTTTTATAAAAATGATGAATATCAGTGTTAATGAAAGATTGACAAAATTATCGCAATTTTTTTATGAATATGTCAGGACAATTCAATATCAATACTTTCCGGTTCCTCCGGAACATCATCCAGTGACGCCGTCATCCCCCTGATCACCCGGACGTAATATTTCTGAACAAACTCATTCATAGGGACGGCCTGATGATTGACGCGCAGATCCGGCGGCAGACCGGCTCTGTGCTTGATCTCAACAGTTTCCAGGTCTTGAGGGATACCGGACAAGACAGCAATCATTCCCTGCAGAGTGGATGAAAAAATACTTTGCACAAAAGCGTTCATGGGAATATTCTGCCCGTCTATGACCAATTTCACAGACATCTTTTTTTTCATTTTTTCCTCCAAAAAGCCGGCCATCCCGGAGATATCCCCGGAATGAAACACCGGCACAGGCGCCTCTATTTTAAAGTCAGCCGCCATGGCAATCCGGTCCGAAATCCCGGAAACCGGTTCCTCTGAAACCTTCTTCTTCAAAACTTCAATTTTAGGAATTCCGGGTTCGTGTTTTCCCCCTTCAAGCAGAACCCAATCCATAGAAGAAAAATACCGGCATATCAAATCAGCCAGAAGTTCCTGGGATTTCCGCTTGCGCTGCAGAACCATGCCGTCCGGAGAAACCACCATGACGCCATCCGCCCCGGCCTGGATGAATTGTCCGGAATCTTTCTTTTTTTCATCCAGGGAAAAGCCGTGCGGGGCATGCTTGACCGCTGCGACCGACAGGCCCCGGCTTTTCAGCTCCCGCACTAATTTTCCCACCAGAGTGGTTTTTCCGGTCCCGGATCGTCCGACAAAGGCAATGATATTCACAAGCCCAATTCGGTGTCAATACCCTGCATGGCCTTCAGGCTGATGCGGATCAGTTCATCCTTGTCCATGCCGGTATTTTTAATCTGCTCGATATCTTCTCGCTTGGCTCCGCGGGCGAAGCTCTTTTCCTGATAACGCCGCTGGACAAAGCCCTCGTCCACGTTCTTGAGTTTTTTGGTGGGATGCATCAAAACGGCCGCCACAATCAAGCCGGTCAGCGGGTCGACGGAGTAAATCGCCCATTCCATGTCGCTGGTGCAGGGAACCCGGCCGGCATGGGCCTGAATGGCCCGCATAATATCCGGATCAATATCATAATCCTTCAATATGTCCATGGATTTCACACCGTGCTCCTCCGGATCAGAGGACGTCATTTCATAGTCGATATCATGCAGGATTCCGGCCAGGCCCCATTTATCCTGATCCTGACCGAATCTTTCCGCCAGGGCCCGCATGCAGGCCTCCACCGCCAGGCAATGCTTGAACAGGTTTTTATTTTTCAGGTGTTTTTTTACCAAGGCCACCGCCTCTTCACGATTCATGATAAATCTCCTTTTCCGGTTTTTTCTTTCAAAGGCAGAATCAGATAATAGATTTGATTCCGCGCGTTTTCTTTTTTATCTTTGGCTTTCACCGTGATCACATAGGCGCCGGTTTCTTCCGGAAACCAGGCCCAGGAATTTTCTTCTGAAAACGGCTGCACAACCCGGGCTGAAGGGTCCGCCGTCACAATAAGAACCGGCCACCCCCCGAAGGACAGCGGAACAAACCGCTGAAGCGAAAACTCATACTCCGGCTCATAAAACCCGACCGCTTCCGCTGTTATGTCAATATTCTGGTTGGCGGGCTGAGGCGAATCCGGAGACGCATCCACTTTCACATATACGGCTTTTTTCAGAAAAAGCAGCTCCCCTTCTTCATCCAAATCATGATAAAGAGAAATCAAAAGGTGAGGATCGCTCCAGACCGGATTGGATGTGATTTCTTCCTGAGCCGTGAATTGTCCGGCCGTTTCCCCGGTTTCTTTATTAAATCCGGTGAGCAGGGGGGAATCTGAAGCAACCACCACCTTATCCCCGACGATCACCGGAGCAAAAGAAGTCTGGGAAGGAATTTTCCTCCACCATTTCACCGTGCCGTTCGCCTTGTTCAAACAATAAAGAACATTATTCCCGGCGGTGAAATAGAGGTTTTTTTCCCCTAAAACCATGGGGGCGGTGATTTCCCCGCCGCTTTTCATTTTCCATTGCCCCTTCCCCCGGGTCCAATCCGCGCAGGACATGAATTTATCGGAGCTTCCGAAATAAACACGCCGGCCTTCCACAGCCACGGCTTCCCGGATTGCCCCCGCGTCATGAAAGCGTCCGGCTTCTTCACCGTTCCGGTCCAACACATACAGGGTTCCTTCATCGCTGCCGAAAAAGATGCGCTCCTGGAAAATCCGGGGAGTCGACCGGACCGCCCCTCCGGTGGGAAAAGACCACAGGAGCTTCCCGTTTCCCGCATCCACCGCATGCAGCCGGCCGCTTTCCCCTCCGAAATAAACAACTCCTGAATCCTCGCTGATTCCGGAGGAAACCGGGTCCGCGGCTTCGAGATCCCATAAAACCGCCCCCCGGAAATCGAATTTCAAGATATGATTGTCCCGGGATACGGCATAAATTCCGGTCTCTCCCCCGTAAGGCGGAGTGTCCCAGGGGACATCGGCTTGATGCGACCATATGACGTCACCGTCCTGTGGGTTGACGCAATAAAGCCATCCCAGGCGGGTGGTGATAAAAAGGCGGCCGTTTTGCCGGGCGACAGGACCGATATTCATTCCCTTGAAAACACGCGAACCGGCTGGTTCCAAGGGGAAAATGAGTCCGGTGGGATACGTCCCGGTGTTCTGATTTTTACTCAGAGCGCATCCAAGGAGGAGAAGAAGGAGAAAAAAAACAGTTGATATCTTCATGGTTTTTTTCAATTTTATCATTTTTTCCCAGACGCTCTCAATCTTTACATCACAGGGGTTAAGGTGCTAACATGAATTTTCGGTCATGATCAACTACATTCTGCTTTACAAAATCCGCAAGAAGATCAAAAACATGTTGAAAGAAAAAATCGAAGACGATGAGCTGGCCACCACCGAAAAATCCTGCATTGGATGCCTGGCCGACGAGCTGAGTTGGGAAATCTATTACTTGCTCAAAGACGAGAAAAAGAAAAAATAAATTCCGGATAAATTTATTTTTTTAATTTGGATTTTCTTAATTTTTCTTTTTGTTCCGCCCACCAGTCCATCCGCTTTTTGATTTCCTTTTCCACACCGTACGGCCCCGGGCGGTAGTATTTCCGGCCTCGCAGCCTTTCCGGAACCGTCTCCATATCACTGGTGGCTTCAGCAAAATGGTGAGCATACCTGTATTCCCGGCCGTACCCGATATCTTTCATCAACTTGGTCGGCGCATTGCGAATCTGCAGCGGCACCGGTTCGAAAGGCGCTTCCTCCACATCTTTCATCACGGTGAGGTATGCGGAATATATCCGGTTGCTCTTGGGAGCCGAGGCGAGATAGGCCGCCGCCTGCACCAGAGCCAGTTCTCCCTCCGGTGTTCCCAAGAATTCATAAGCCTCTTTGGCGTCCATGGCGACCCGCAGGGCTTTGGGGTCCGCCAGACCGATGTCCTCCACTGCGAACCGGACCATCCTCCGGGCGATATATAAACGGTCCTCCCCGGCATGGATCATCCGGCCCAGCCAGTATAAGGCGGCATCCACATCCGAATTGCGCAGGCTTTTGTGCAGGGCGGAAATGAGGTTGAAATGCTCTTCCCCTTTTTTATCATAAAGCAGAACCCGCCGCTGCAGGGCTTCCCGCACGTCTTCCAGGCTAATTTGCTCAGTGCGGGTTAGATCCGCCGCTATCTCCAAGGTGTTAAGCGCGCGGCGGGCGTCCCCGTTGGCGTATTGAATAACGGCATCCGCCGCTTCGGGAAAGATGTTTTTTTCCCGGGCACCCAGCCCTCTCACTTCATCTTTTAAGGCTTCCTGAATGATCGACTCCAACGTGTCGTCATCCAGGGCTTTGAGCTCGAGGACGCGGGTCCGGGACAAGAGGGGCGCAATGACTTCAAAAGAAGGATTTTCCGTAGTGGAGCCGAACAGCAGAACGTCCCCTCTCTCCACATAGGGCAGAAAGGCGGCCTGCTGGGCCTTATTGAACCGGTGGATCTCGTCGATAAAAATTATGGTCGGCTGGACATAAAGTTTTTTATGTTTTTCCGCCCGCTCCATAACACTTTTGATTTCTTTGACACTGGAAAGGACCGCGCTGAAAAATTGGAACGGAAAGTCGAAACGGCCAGCCAGGATATACCCCAAAGTGGTTTTTCCGGAGCCGGGGGGACCCCAGAAAATCAAGGAAACCAGTTTTTTCGACTCCAAAAGCCGGCTCAGTATTTTCCCCTTGCCGATCAAGTGGTTCTGGCCCCGGAATTCCCCCAGGGTCCGGGGACGCATTTTTTCAGCCAGGGGGGTCTGGTCGGGTCGGTCTTGTTTGTCTGAATTCATATGCTGCAGAAATTATAGCAGAATTCCCGTGTTTATCGAATCCCGGAGCATCAAGACATCTTCCCGCCCCCTGATATTGACGCGGGGCATATTCCGTGTTAATGTTAAGTTTTTACGTATTTAAAAGGATTCCGGCTCTCTCAGGACATCCTGCGGAAGATTAAGCAGATAATGGGTGAAAAGAAAGCCAAAAACAAATTGGTGTACTCGCTGTCCGAGGTCAGCCGCCTGGCCAAATTGCCTTCCAAAACCATCGAAATATGGGAAAAAGAACTCTATTTCCTCAATGCCGGCCGCACCAGCAAGGGAAAAACCATATTCCGGAAGCGCGATCTGGATATCATCCTTCGTTTGAAAGACCTGCTGAACAAAGAAGGCATGACCCTGGCCGGAGCTAAGCGGAAAATCGAAAGAGAATTCAATATCAGGGGATCGGTGCCTGTGCATCCCGACCGCTTGAAAAAACTTTTGTTCCAGGTCAAAGAGCAGCTCGCCGATATCGCCGCCAGCCTGGAAAAATAGGCTCAATAATTCAGGTTTGTAATTGAGGATGGTTTTGCTATAATAACCACCATCTTTATCGGGACGTGGCGCAGCCAGGTAGCGCACACGCTTGGGGTGCGTGGGGTCGGCGGTTCAAATCCGCCCGTCCCGATTTTTTCTTTTTTCTCCAAAAAAATGGCGATGGCATCCTCCAGCCGCCCCGGCCCTTTCATAATTCAGGCTTAAATATTTTAGACTGAATCAATCAGGTTTCTTTATCCCCAGATAAAAGGCGGTGTTGGCTTGAGGGTCAATCACAGGTTTGATTTTTCCCGGAAGGGCGCTCAGCACCGGATTCAGGCCGGGGCCGTGCCCTGCCGATTCACTGAACCCATGGATGCAGATACCGATGGTCACCGCCCCTTCGTACCTCCCCGTTCCATAGGCATCATAATGATCTCTTATGGCGACCACGTCCCCAAGCCTCAGCTTTTTTAGATCGTATTCTTCCACAGTTTGAGGATCGGTGGTCTGAATGTCGTAATCAAGAGTTTCGATGAACGGATATCCGATTCCGGATCCCATGATATGTCCCGGGATTTCCATCACCACAGGCACGACAAGCTGATCGCCGTCGATCTTCACCCCCATATTCTCCAGAATTTCAGGGGAAAGCTTATTCACCCGGACACCCTCAAAACCTTCGATCTGAAGTCCCACTCCCTTGGCTTTGACCTGGATCCTGTCATCTATGGTGAGCTTTTCCTTAACATCGTCCGGAAACCAGACAAGATCATCCGAGCCGGCATGTCTTCCTATATAGATCCCTTTGCCGCCTTTCGCGTCACCGGAGAGGATTTTGGCTTCATTCCCTATGCAGGCGAGGACAGCAATGGCACACGCGCTGGGACTATCCTGATCCCGTCCTTGAACGGTCACATCCGGCTCCACATGGTCGGCGTTGGCCCAGCCATAGGTCGAATCCCCCAAACTTACGGTGTAATTGATCGAAGCCGTACCGAGGCGGAGGCTGCTCTGTCCGTCATAGGTGGCCCTGTATCCCCCGCTTCCGGCAGGGTGAACCACGGCTTCAACAGCCGTGGAGATGAGGTTATTCTTGTTGGTCTTTAAAGCTGCTGATTTTGAGGGCGCGGCGGCTTTCTCCATGCTTAAGCCCAGATATTTGCCGATGTTTGCGGAGGAGTCCGTTTGTGAAACGATCTTGCCGAACCGCGAAGACAAAATGGGAGTCACCCCGATCCCCCGGCCGGAAAGGTCACTCGGCCCGCTGCAGATAATACCAAGAGTGGCGCCGCCTTTGTAATAGCCTTGTCCGTAATCGGTTTGAATATCTTTGAGAAGCACCAGATCTCCGTACCGCAGGTCATCCAACCCATATTTTTGAATGTCCGGGGGATAACAGGTTTGAATATGCCAGTGACCGTAAGAGCTTCCGCCGCTCCCCCAGTATTTATTAAAACCGGTTATGTCAATACAAGAATGAAGGAGAGTCGCCAAAAATATTCGTTGCGTATATAATAAATTATTGGAGAATTGAAGGTCAGTATGCCCAAAATCGAACCGTTTGAAAAAGACAGTGATTCATATGATGCCTGGTTCGACCGCCACCGGGACATCTTCGACGCGGAACTTCAGGTTGTGCGCCTTCTCATGCCGCCCTTTGAAAAAGGTGTGGAGATCGGAGTGGGCACAGGACGGTTCGCCGTTCCCGTGGGAATTGAAGAAGGAGTGGAGCCCTCGAAAAAGATGGCGGAAAAAGCCGAAAAGCGGGGTGTCCGGGTTCATGCGGGGACAGCGGAAAATTTGCCTTTACCGGATGAAAAGTTTGATCTGGCCCTCATGGTGACCACTGTTTGTTTTTTGGATGATATTCTTCAATCCTTCCGCGAGGCACACCGGGTTTTGAAGAAAGGCGGATACTTGATGGTGGGATTCATCAACAAAGACAGCGAACTGGGGAAAAAATACCAGCGAAAACGCCGTAAAAGCCGTTTTTATAAAGAAGCCGTTTTTGTCCCGGCTGAGACCGTTCTGGAAAAACTGCAAAACGCCGGTTTTAAAACCACCGCTTCGGGACAAACACTCATTCCCGGAGAACCGCCTTCCGTCATCCGGGAGGGCTTTGGCGAAGGCTCTTTTGTGGTGCTTAAAAGCGTGAAAACAGGTTCGCCGCAAGAAGCCGATAAAAACCATGAATGCGAAAAAGAGAGGATATATGAGCCTTGAAAAATCCAACCGCTTGATAAACGAAAAAAGCCCCTATCTCCTGCAGCACGCCCGCAATCCCGTGGACTGGCATCCATGGGGAGATGAGGCCTTCGCCGCCGCCCGGCATCAGGACAAACCGGTTTTTTTATCCATCGGGTATTCCACATGCCACTGGTGCCATGTCATGGAAAAGGAATCCTTTGAAGATCCCGGCGCCGCGACTTTGATCAACAGAGTTTTCATCCCGGTTAAAGTAGACCGGGAAGAGCGCCCCGACCTGGATAACTATTACATGACCGTTTGCCAGATGATGACAGGCCGGGGCGGGTGGCCGATGACCGTCTTTTTGACTCCGGAGAAAAAGCCTTTTTTCGCCGCCACGTATATCCCTAAGTACAGCCGCTTCGGACAAACCGGCTTGATGGAGCTGATCCCCAAAATCGAAGATATCTGGCGGGAGCGCCGGGAAGAACTGAATCGATCGGGAAACCGGATTATGGAGGTTTTAAATCAGCCCGGCCGGAAATCTTCCCAAAAACCATTGGAGAAAAGTGTCCTGGACCGCGCCTACAATGAATTAGTCGGCCGTTTTGACAGAGAGAATGGGGGTTTCGGCACGGCACCCAAGTTTCCCATTCCACATAATATCAATTTTCTTCTGCGATATTGGAAACGAACAAACAAGGACCAAGCCCGAAATATGGCGGACCTCACCTGCCGGCGGATGCGGGCCGGCGGAATATTCGACCACATCGGATGCGGATTTCACCGCTATTCCACGGATGCGCGCTGGGTTCTCCCCCACTTTGAAAAAATGCTCTATGACCAGGCCCTGCTGGCCATTGCGTTTTTGGAAACTCACCTGGTGACCCAAGCCTACCGCCACCGCAAGACGGCTGAAGATATTTTCACCTATGTCCTGCGGGATATGACCTCCCCTGAAGGCGGCTTCTATTCCGCTGAAGACGCGGACAGTGAAGGCCGGGAAGGGAAATTCTATACCTGGAATTGGCAGGAGCTGAAAAACTCTTTATCCTCTGAACAGATGGATTTTCTGCTTTCGGCTTATCCCTTAAAAAAAGAAGGCAATTTCATTCCGGAAGCCGGGGAAGAGGCCGGTCAAGAAAATCTTTTATATTTGCACCGGACCGTTTCGGAGACCGCCGCCCGCATGGGGCTGAATGAACTGGAGTTCGACCGTCAATTTGAAAAAATCCGCATGATCCTATTTCAAATCCGGGAAAAAAGACCCCGGCCGCTGCGGGACGACAAAATCATGACCGACTGGAACGGCCTGATGATCGCCGCTCTGGCAAAGGCGGGCCGGGCCCTGGACCGTTCTGACTATATAGAGGCCGCGGAAAAAGCCGCTGTTTTCTTATGGGACCGGCTCCGCGGCCCCGGAAACGCCCTTTTTCACCGTTACCGGGACAAGGAAACCGCTATCCCGGGATTTCTGGATGATTATGCTTTTTTGACTTGGGGCTTGATCGAACTTTATGAAAGCGTTTTCAATGAGGACTATCTGGAAAAAGCTCTGGAAATCAATCAAACCATGCTTAAAAAGCTATGGGACGACAAACTGGGAGGACTTTTTTTCGCGCCGCCCCAACCCGATTTCCCGGGTTTGAGCCGGAAAATCTTTCAGGACGGGGCTGTTCCAGCCGGACAATCCGCAGCCATGCTCAATCTCCTGAGGTTAAGCCGGCTCACAGCCGACACCGGGCTGGAGCATAAAGCCGAACGGATTTCACGGCTGGCGGCAGCGGAAGTCCGGCGTTTTCCTTCTGGATTCTGCCATCTGCTGCAAGCGGTTGATTTCGGACTGGGTCCATCACGCGAGGTGATCATCACGGGCCGGCCGGAGGCGGAAGACACCCGGCGTCTCATTCAAGCCTGCCATACAGCCTTCATTCCCAATGCCGCCCTCATGCTTATTCCACCCGGAGAAAAAGCCGCCCGGATCCATGAATTGGCTGATTTCACTAAGAACTATCCGGCAGAAGACCGGGCCCGCGCCTATGTGTGCTCGAACTATTCCTGCCGGCGCCCGGTTCATGAGGCCGGCGAAATGCTGCGGCTTCTATTTTTGCCGAAAAAGGATTGAGGCCATTCCCGGCAGAGGGATTTTATGTTAAAATTCCCCTTTTACATTCAGACAGAGCTCTTCAGGATGTCTGGATTATCCCATAAAATGGCGGAATTTTTATGAAACCTTTGATACTGCTGACCAATGACGACGGATTTTTCGCCGAGGGAATCCAAATTCTCAAAGAATCGGTTTCAGAACAGGGGGAGGTCTATATTGTGGCTCCGGACCGGGAGCGCAGCGCGACGTCTCTGGCCCTGACTCTGCACCACCCTCTCCGGGTCAAGCAAACAGCGGACCGGGTTTTTTCTGTAGACGGGACTCCTGCTGACTGCATTTACCTGGCTCTGCAAAAACTTCTCCCCCGTCGTCCGGACCTGATTCTATCCGGGATCAACCCGGGTCCGAATCTGGGGCAGCAGGATATTTCTTATTCGGGAACCGTGGCCGGAGCGGTTCAAGGCACTTTTCTTCAAATCTCTTCCGCAGCGATTTCCTGCCTCCCGGACGAAGAAGGGGTCTGTCATTTTGATGCCGCCGCCCGTTTTGCAGAAAAAGCGGCCCGGATGCTCCTGAAAAACGGTCTCCCCCAGCAAATCACTTTGAACATCAACGTCCCCCCTCCTCCGGTTAAAGGAGTTAAGGCGGCCAAGCTGGGAGAGAAACGATACAACCCTGAAATCCTGGTCAAAAAGGATCCCCGCCAGCGGGATTACTACTGGATCGGAACCGGGCGGCCCAAAGCGATGGGAGATCCCAACAGCGATGTCCGGATCATTGAAAAGGGGCACATCACAGTCACACCTCTGCACCGTGACCTCACTGATTATACCTGGCTGGATCATTCCGGCTTCCATTCCCTGCTTGACGGAATCCAAGATGAAATGGCTTAGACGTCTTTACGAATGGATACTGTCCTGGACGGAAGCCTCATACGGAACGGGCCTCCGGTTGACCTGATGGATTGTCGCTGACGTCCGCGTTAATGTGGACCGGCCGTGAAAACGGAAAGCAAGACTTCTTCCGGGTTGCTTAAGGCCTGCTGAAACTCGTTTAATTTGCTCTGGACTTTGCGGACATTCTCCGGGCCCATACGCAAGAAGTGTTTTTGGGCCGGGCTCAGGTTTTCAAGTTCCGGATCCGCCATGACGTAAGACATCATCTTTTGTTCCAGCTGAATTGGTTCTGAAACCACCGGCACCGCATTCAATTCCTGAATGGCGCGGATCAGGGTGTCCGTAAAATCCTGGTCGGGATAGCCCAGCTCCCGGTAAGCTTCCTGAATGACCGGCCTGAAACGGTGATAAAGCTTGACGCTTTCGGCGACATCCAGGGACAAAAACACCTCCACCACGGGGTCGTACCTCCGGTAGCTTTCCGGATCCACCACCCATCCGTCTTCCGTCTCCTGAGCCTGGAAATCCTGATCCAAGCTGAAAAAATCGATTTGAGTCCTGGGGCTCAGGCCGTGGGCGATGTTGTCCGCCGCCGCTACAAATTTATTAATGATGCGATTGGTCTGCAGCCAATTCATAAATTTGGTTTCATCCGAAAGGGCGGCCGCCATGTCCCTGACGACAGGATCACTGTCTTCAAGTTTGACATCCACAGGTTCCAAATCCGGGCGGGAAATTTCTTCAGGCTCGGTTTTCTCCTGGGGTTCCAGCTCCTGAGTCACAATCGTTTCCTCCATTTTCTCCGGAGCCCTGTCCCGGATTAATAAAAAATATATAACGGCGGCTATCAATAGCAACGATACAAAAACAATCACCGAAAAGATAACTTTTTGTTTTTCTTCCATGCTCCTCTCCTTTATGAAGAATCCGGATTAATAATCCCAGCCTGCCTAATTCAGGCTGGCCCGGATTATTCATCATCCAGGTTAGATGATATCTGTTTGATGTGAATATCTCCATTCATCACTGTGACCCGGATAACCGCCCCTCCTTCTCCAATTCTGGTATCCATAAAGCTGTCGTTGGCCCTCTTCAACTGAAATTCATCCAATACGCGCCCGTTCGGGGCCTCAGCATACACAGAAGCATGAATTCCCTCCTGCAGGAAGAGCGTAACATTTCCTTCCCGGCAGTTCAATATCACCTCGTCTTCTGTCCTTAAATCATACAGGGCGGCTTCTATTGAACCGCGGGTCACCAATGCGGTTAAAGAGCCGGAGAAATTCTCCACCTCCACGTCTCCTGCGGCCAATTCAACACGGACAGAACCGTACAGGCCGGAGAGAAACACCCTCCCTTCCCGGGCGATGATGTCTTCGATTTGAATAGAATAGGGAACATTTATAAAGTAATCCACCAGGGCTCCGTCAGGGGAAGGCGCACGAGTGCTTATTTTTAGATAATCCTCATTTTGCTCCACATTTACCTGAGGAACGGATTTATTCTCCCATAAAAACTGGACCTGCCTACGGCTGGGAAATTCGACATATCTTTCCGCGTAAATTTCAACTTCTTTTCTGTCCCAACCGGTGATCTCGATATTTCCGTCGAAATTGACCAAAGCCAGATTTCCAGCCGGTTCGAAAGGGATATACTGATGAAATTCTTCCACCGGAGAATATCCGCCCGGATATTCCACCCCGGCTATAATACAAGACCCCAATGTCATCATCAAAGCCAATGAAACGAACAAGGCCGTTTTAGTCATGACCGGCTCCTCTGAGATATAAGCACATTATATTCGTCTTTTTTCAACTTTCAGGCGGGGTCCTGAGGAGCGAAGCGACGTGAGGAACTTAGACGGCTTCGTTCGTGAGAATCTATCCGTCTCAGGTTGCCACGGCCTGCTCCGCAGGCCTCGCAATAAAACTTTGCTGCAGGGTATTCGCGGTGAAGGATCACAGCGTCATGCCCTGCGGCTCGCATCTGCGTCAATTTCGGCCCGTTCATCATTCAGGTTAGTTATAATATTACTTAAAAAATCAAAATATGTCATCCTGAAAAACGGAGCGGCGAGGACCCTTTTCCAGACATACCGCCCTTGGTGCGGATTTGGCTGTGATGGATGAGGGCCGGGTCACAGCCGGCCCGGATGAAAGCTGAACAGAAACGGTTTTTCACCGCAATTCGACATCTGCGGCAATCTCAGCCCGTGAATTAGCCAGGCTGAAGTACAGGTCAGATTTGTATTCGATCCCGAGATATTCAATATCCAAGACCCATTCTTCTTCTGATTGATAAAGAAAAAGCAGGATCTCGGTTTCGGGAGTTGTCCAGGAAGCCTGCCGCAAAAAAGAACCGTTAAGACGTTTCCGGAATTCCTCGGGTAAAAGCAGAGGATGCGGGTTGTTTTCATCTTCAGCTTCTTTCCTGGCGGAAGGTCCATACTGCCGGGCGATGACATCATGAATTTGAATAAAATTATTTTTTATCCGGGCTTTGTTTTCCAGCGGGTCGGTGAACCGGTATTTAGCTCCGATCAAGCGGTTCCCCATGAATATATAATTCAGCTCGCAGCCCTGCGATAAAAGATTTTCCTGATAACTCAGAACAGTCAATCCGCTTTTTTCTATGACTTGCCCGCCCCGGCCCTCGGAAGCCATGACTTGGGATTTTGTCATTCCCCAGGACGTCTTTCTGAAGTGAACCTCTCTTTCAGATGAAGAGTTTCGTCCTTTTTCTTGCACGGTTGCGACAGTGGTGTTTGTGTACAACCGGGTGACACCGTGGTCATGAACATATCCGGACCGCAGAGGGGCAGATTTTTTTGTGCGAAAATAAACATAATTCCAGGCCTTTTTATATTTTCTGTCTGAAGCCAGCATCAATTCAGTTCCGGCCTGAAGCGAAGCGATGACCTCACTCTCCGCATCCGGTTCTAAGTGAATCTCAACGCCGTCACGATCAACCGCCAGTTTTTTTTCCTTCGCCGGAGACTCTGAAACAAATACAGCGCCCAGGAAAACCAGGACCAACCCCGGCAGCAAAAAAAATTTAAAACGGTGATTTGTTATTTTTTTTCTCATGTTGCTCCCGTTCGCACGGCCCCGTCTTTCTCATGTTTTTTTGAAATATCCACACGCGATTTTTCCACAATAGTATTCTGTCATTGCCGCCACAGCAAAACAATCCTCTTTTGAGGTGAATTTTATCCGCCCTTTATCCCCGCAACCGGGGGTTCCGGCACTTCACACCTGCGGCAAACCCGGCCCGCTCATCAGCCGGGTTAGTCTTCGGACGAGCTCTTCTGATATGTATCCATCATTTCCGGGGAATAACGCTGACAGGTATTGCGTCCCCTTCTTTTGGCATGATATAGGGCCAGGTCGGCGGACTTCATTAAATCTTCAGAATTTTCTCCGTCCTGAGGATAAACCGCGGCCCCCATACTGGCTGTTATCCGGTGATTCTTTCCTTCAATTTCAATGGGCATACGGATTTTTTCTAAAATTTTATCTGCAGCCGTTGACACATCCCCTTCCTTGCTTAAATCAGCCAGGATAAACGTGAACTCATCACCGCCCATGCGGGCCAAGGTATCGCTTTCCCTGAAAATGGAGCGGAGCCGGGAAGCGGAGATTTTTAAAACCTGATCACCGGCACCGTGTCCCAAAGTGTCATTGATGATTTTGAAGTCATCCAGATCTATATAAATCAAAGCGATCATACTGCGGTTGCGCCGGGCCCGGGCCAATTCTCTGGCCAGCCGGTCATAAAACAACAGGCGGTTGATCAATCCAGTCAAAGGGTCGTGGGTGGCGGCATAAGCCAATTGTTTTTCGGCTATTTTCCGGGGCGTGATATCCCTGGCGGTGATACAGTAAACCTCCCGGTTTCCATAAGTGATCAAATGGACACTGATCTCCACATTCACCAGGGTCCCGTCCTTTTTTCTGAATTTCCTTTCTCCGATATAGAATTTTCTGTCCTTCAGATAATCCATGATCTCCTGGTAAATATCATCTTTATTCTTGACAATAAAATCATACAAAGTCAGTCCGGGAATATCCTCTTCCTGGTACCCCAATAAACGCTCTACCGGAGGATTGGCCTCAATAATAACCCGTGTTTCCACATCCGCTAAAAACACACATTCCGGGCTTTGATACATGACGGCGCGGTACTTTTCCATATTGTCTCTCATCCGGTTTTCCCAATGCTTGCTGCGGGTTATATCACGCAGAACCAGAACAAAACCTAAAATATCACCGCCCCGCGCTTTATACGGAGACATTTTCGCACCAAACCAATGCTCGCGCTTATTCAGCATGATCGAATAATCAAACTGCTGGGTTTGTCCATAGGCTTCCAATTCATTTAAAGCACGCTGATATTTATCTCCCACATCCGCGGGCAGAAAATCCCGGAAATGCTTTCCTAAAAATTTTTTAGGAGGGAGAAACAAGTTTGACTTAGCGTCATTCTGATAATACCGGTTGAAGGTCCCATCCAGCCCCAGCAGAAAAACCTGATCCTCCATGGAATTAAGCAGGAATAAAAGATTTTCCTCTTTCTTTTCCAGAGATTCCGCTTTCAGCTTATACTCAACCAGAGCGTTTTCCAATTCGGAAACCCGGGATTTCGGATCTTTTCTCATTTCTTTGGCTTGTCCGGAACGCTTTGATTTAACCGCCATGGGGAAACCTTTTTTGGGCATATTATCCCATATCAAGTTAAAAGGCAAATGAGAAATCAGCCGTGCTAAACCGGGATTAGCCTCTGAGCATGAAATGATGTATGATAATGTCTATTTTTCATAGCCTGTTTCATAGCCTGAATTATTCACGGGTCGAGATTGCCGCAGATGCGAGGCGCAGGGCATGAAGCCGTGGTACTTCACTGCGAATGCCCTGCAACAAAGCAGATGCGGTGAGAGTCGGCCCGCCCGAAGGGTAAAAAAATTGCGATTAAAACAAAAATATGAAAATGAAAAACTTTCCATTTGAACTTTTAATAAAAATCATGTTAATCGCTGATAAAAAAGGGATTGCAAAAAAATCGCAATTTTTTTATGAATAAGTCAGGATAGAAAAAAACCATGGATATTTGGAGTTTTCTTTGCCTTTTCGCCATTGGCGGAGCGGCCGGATTCATTAATGTCAATGCCGGCGGCGGGTCCAGCCTGACACTGCCGGCCTTGATATTTATGGGTCTGGACGGCGCAACCGCCAACGGCACCAACCGGATTGCCTTGATCCTACAGAATATTTTTGCCGTAAAATCCTTTCACAAAAGCAAATTTTCTGATTTCAAAACCAGTTGGAAACTGTCCCTTTTCACTCTGCCCGGTGCGGCGATCGGCGCTTTCGCGGCCTCCAGTATCAGCAGTGCCCTTTTCGAAAAAATTTTGGGCGGAGTGCTGATCTTCATCGTTATTTCCATGTTCTTCAGCCGCTCTTACAGCCAAACCGGAGACGCTGATGAAAAACCCAGCTGGTTTCTTTATCCGGCCCTTTTGGGAATCGGATTTTACGGGGGATTTCTCCAGGTCGGAGTCGGTTTTTTATTTATGGCGGCGCTGTATCACCTGCTAAGGGTTAATTTGGTTTTAGTCAACATGCACAAGGTCTTCATCATTCTCATTTACACCATACCGGCTTTACTGGTTTTCACTCTCACCGGTCATGTGAACTGGGTCTTCGGACTCATCCTGGCTGCAGGGAATGCCCTGGGGGGATGGTGGGGAGCGAAGGCCGCGGTCAAGGGGGGAGAAAAAATCATCAGAATCATTCTGGCCGCTGCAATACTGATTATGGCTTTGAAGCTGCTTGAGGTTTTTTGACCATACCGGCTTGTTTGGTTCATCCGGTTATTAAAATCCGGGGGTGAAGGTGAACTGCAGATAGGGAGCCTGCTCCGGGCGCTGGAAAGGTTTGACATACGAAACACCTAAAACAATATACCCGAACAAATTCATCCTCAAGCCCACTCCGGCACTGAACACCGGCTTGCGTCCGCCCCCCTGAAACCAAACCCGGTCATCCCCTTCGTTCATCCATGCCACGCCGGCGTCCGAAAAAAGCAGAAAGTCCACCGGGAACAGGCCGTAATAGCCTTCACCGATTCCCAGGACCTGGAAAAACGGAAAACGGAGCTCTAAATTGGCCACCATGATTTTGCTGCCGAATAACCGGTCCAAGCCGGCACCGTCATCCGCAAATTCCCGGCCGCGGAAAGAAGAATAATTATATCCTCTCACCAGGGTTTCATAACCCAGGAAAAGCGGATAAAGCCGGGAATCTTCGCTTCCGCTCCCGTAGCGGCCGTAATGGAGAAAGCGGAAAGCCAGAGTGAAAGGACGGACCGGCATAATATAGCGGCGATAATCGGCCAGAACATTGATAAACCGGATGGTGCCAAGGTAAGGGGAAACCTGAACGATATAGCTTTGCCCCAGAATAGGGGACGTGGCCCCGAACAATGAGCTGTCATATACCAGGGCGGTGCCGGCAAACCCAAAGTGCATTCCCGGAGGAGCACCCAAATCTTCCTTTGAACGCATCAACTGAATTCCGCTGACCATGGAAGTGGCATAAGTCCAGAGTTCACGGTCATAGTGAACATAGCGGTACCCCCCGGACAGCTCAAACCGTCTCGCTTGGTTGAAGGGATAATAAGCGAAACCGGAAAGCTGATAATTGGTCTGCCGGTAAACATACTCCTTTTGAATTAAAGCCGGCTCTCCGTACACATCGCCGTATTCAAAAGAATATCCTCCATAAAGATAAGGAATACGCTGAGCCACCGCCCCCCAGTTTAAACGCCTCCGGCTGTTCTGAAATCCCACCACACCCGCGGAATCGGCCAGCCGGTTGTTCAACTGAAACATGGTGGATAGATTCCGGTAACCCAGCATATCGCTGAAAAACAAAGCAACGCCCCCTCCGGCGTACGTTCCAAAACGGTCGGCTCCTATAGCGACGGTCGGCTGGGTGGCATAATCCAGTTTAAGTTCAGGCTTATATTCTGAAACCGGGTAATCCATGGTTTCCGGCAGTCCGAAAAGAGGGTTTTTCAAGAGACCGTTGATCTCTCCCTCAGGTTCCGTCCTCGGAGGAAGGAGATCCGGGCGGGGAACGTATGATTTTTCCGGAGAAAAAGGGTTCATGTGAAAAGGGTCAAGAGTATAGATGCTGTAATACCCGTCATGATAAAGAGAATAAGCGGCCAGGCCGGACCCGGAGGCCACGGAGAGAGCGGGGCTTCCGGAAGTTATCCCGCTGACACCGGCATACGCATCGGTGATTTGGCGGATAAGCCCTGACCTGATATGCTGGCGGTAAATATTGCTGATTCCATTTTGATCCGAAATAAAATAAATATGTTCGGAGTCCGGCGCCCACTGGGGATTGATATTCTTGGCTTCAGGAAATCCAGACAGGGCCCGGATCCGGCCGGAATCGACTTCCAGAAGGGCCAGCTGAAGCGGTCCGGCTTCAAGCAGGGATAAATCCGATGAAAATCTCTCACTGGAAAACACAATAGACCGTCCGTCCGGAGACCAGGAAGGATTGAGGTCCCCGTAGGAATCGGATGTCAGCCTTTCCTGGCGGTCATCCCCCAAATGGTACATAAAAAGATCCGTGAAACCGTCGACATGGGCGGAGAAAACAATTTTCTTTCCGTCCGGAGACCAGCTGGGACTCAAAATCTCTCCTAAATCATTGAAGCGGATTTCTTTTTCCTTCTTGCCGCTCACCGTATCGATGATGGTCAGCACCGGCTGTCCGCGGGAGACCGCTCCAAAAACAAAACGTTTGCCCTGGTGATCCCAGCTTCCGGCGGATTTGATAAATTGCAGGCTCTCAAAGTGAGGGTCCACAGCCGTGCTGATCAGTTTACGCTGGAACTCCCCGGTTTCCGCATCTACCAGGTACAGATCAAGGGAAAAAAGATCTTTGCTGGAAAAAAGCACCATCTTTTTTCCATCCGGACTCAACGCGGGAGCCAGATTCATTCTCATGTTTTTGGTTCCCTCAATCACCGCCGGAAACGCCTCCCCGGGAATCCAGGTTTTGTCCTGGAGAGGCTGATATGTTTTCCGGAGAGAATCATGCCAGGCTTCAGTTAACTCTTTCATGCTGATCCCGAGAGCTCTTTGCATGGCAGCTTCATAATCTCCGGTCCGGCCGGCGGTCTTGATGATGCGGGCCACCGCCCGGTCACCCCACCTGCCGGTGATATAAGCCCACAACGATTGCCCGTAACGATAGGGAAAATAACGGGGATGGGTTAATTTTTTTATGGAAGGGAGTTCATCGCTCCGGGCGGCGTCGCGCATCCACATAGAGGTATGAGGATCCACGGCCCCGATAGAAAGATATTCCGCCATTCCTTCAATCAGCCAAAGCGGCAGGCGGTGGACTCCGGATTGAATGCGTGCGAATGAAGAATGCTCAAGGGCCGTGATGTCATATTGGAAAGCGTGAACCAGTTCGTGGCCGATGACATGATCGGTATCCGCCAGGCTGGCGCCCAAGGGAAGAACAATCCGCCTTTTGAGAATTTCCGTGACTCCTCCCACCCCCTCCCCGATCAGTCCGGGAACGGCGGTGGTTTGCTGGAAATGAGGAAAATTGGAATACAGAATAAGCGGCTGGCGGCCTCTCAGCTCATGTCCCAAAGCCCGGGACAGGCGCGCATACCATCTTTCAGCCATGCGGGCGGCCATAAACGCCGCTTTTTTCATGGAGGGATAGTAATAAACATCAAAATGGGGGGTTTTCATGACGTGAAAATCAAAGGATTGATACTGAACCTTATTGCGCCCGAAATACTGGCCTTCCGAAAATGTGAACGTCAGGAAAAACAGCAAAACCGTCAGCACCGGCTTGAGTGTTTTTTTCATCGTTCTAGACACTCCTTGCGGCTCGCCGGAATGAAGGGCCCCGCCTTCCTCGCCGCAGCTTCAGTATCCGCGGCAGTCCCGGCCCTTGAATAAGCCGGACTGAAAAACCAGCCTGCTGAAGGAATACGCCAGGCCGGATAATTAAAATAAACCGGGTAAACCGGACGGTTATCAGCGCTGCAGATCCTCCATGCTGAATTTTTCCTTCTTGGTATATCCTTCCGGAAAAGTATAGGTTCCTTCCGGCGCAGATTTGTCAACGATTTCCACCACTTCCGTGTAGGAGTTCACTTCCGATCCCATCATGTTCATGGTCATCTCGGTTTTGATTTGGAATCCTTCAATTTTTTTAAACTCATCCAGGGCCTCGGAACCCAGCCGCATCATGGCCTGCTGCATCATGGGAAGCATTTTTTCAGAGTAGGATTTCCAATCGAACGGCACATCCGTGGAAGCCCAAACTGTCTGCTTCATGTTCATCCTCATGAAATTAATATCCACCTCAAACGCTGTGCATTTATAACCGCTGATGGTTTGGCTCTGGGTGGTGGGAGTGACTTTGACTTCCATTTGGCCCATCATTTGTTCCATCTGGGGAGGAAAATACTTTGACATATCCAAAGGAAGTTCCATTTCCACATAGGTCTCGTCCTGGTGATCGATCATCATCATTTTCCCGGCATCCAAATCGATAATGATCGACTGCTGCTCGCTGTGCATAGCCATTTTGTCGTCGCCGAGCCACAAATGATTCACTTCATCCTCGGCCGGCTGACTTTGCCCCATCATTTCAATGGCATCAGTATGAGAATTCTGTTTAATATAAACATCGGCAACGGAAACTCCAGCCAAAAAAAACATAAGGGACAAAAATGCGATTAATTTTTTCATAACTCCTCCTGTTGATAGATCATCCAAAGTAACGTTGTTATTATACAAACTATGCCGCTTTTTATCAATCCGGCCTTGATCACAGGAGCTCCCCTGAAATTTTCAAAATTATGGCTCTGACTTATCCGGCCCGCCCGACCATCGCCATTTTTTTATGAATTCATCATGAGTATAACACACCGCGAACCATGAAAATGATCCCATGTCATTCCCGGACCGGAGCACTTTTGAGTCTGTCATTCCCCGGCACGCCGTGCCTTTGAGTGTGTCATCCCGCGGTGCGAAGCACCGAGGGATCCCTTACTGCTTCGTATGGGCGGTGGGTTCCGCTTTCACCAGGCAGGAAGGGATTGCCACGGCTTGCTGGCGCAAGCCTCGCAATGACAAAGTGGCATGTCTTCCCGGAGAGCGAAGCGACGGGGGATCTGTGAGTGCTTTCGCCAGGCCGCATGGACAATGGGTTGCCAATTCGAAGCAGTCCGGAATCCTTCGCTCCGCTCAAGATGACATTAAATTAATGAAAGGTCGGCACTTCACTGCGACGAGCCGCAACCCGGCAGATGCGGTGAGATCCGGTCCGCCCGAAGGGTAAAAAAATGGCGATTAAGGATGAAATACCGGCAAGGAATAACGTGACGCTTGTGCTTTTTATAGAAATGATGAATATCGCCGTTAATGAAAGATTGGCAAAACCATCGCCATTTTTTTATGAAT
>JAWODN010000143.1:0-15789 GCA_046483285.1 Candidatus Aminicenantota bacterium
TTCGAGCAAGGGGACCGCGACTTTCTTTTCGTCGTGATCTGCCGGATGTGTCACCTCATGAACTGGAAGCTCAGTCTCGGTATCATTAATCATGTGATTGCGATAGCCCCAGAAGAACTCGATTTTACGTTTGAAAGGCTTGGGATAGTGGATTTTAACACTAAGCCGAGCATCGGGATCACCTTTAAGCCGCCGGGATTTATCGAAGCGATCTTTGACAGCGGTTTTGAGATTATTTTCCCGCACATTGGCCTCAATCGCAGAAGAGTCCAAAGCAATGATATGACCGGAGATGACTTTTTCATTCCTCAGCGCACGGACAAGCCCCAGGCGAATACGCTGCAAATCTCGATTAACGGTGGTGCGAAGAAAACAGGAGAATCTTTCTTTAGAAGGAGGACGTTGGAAAGCAGAAAAGCCCAGAACTTCTGCCATCATGGGATTATTTTCCAACTCAAACGCCAGATCCTCCAGCGAAGGCAGGCCTCGGAGATTTCGGTAGATAAGCGCTCGAAGGATCGTATCTTTAGGAAAGGGCGGGCGTCCCCGCACTTTTGGCGTTTCCTCCATAAGCGGAAGGGGTTTGAAAAGTTTTTCATAGCGGATACGCGGCGGAAGGTCTTCGGGATTGAAAAGAGAAGGCGTTTTCATGATACCCTCGAATTTTGTGACAGGTGCGTAAAAAATACATATTTGAGGGTATCAAAATGTCAAAAGTTAGGATACCTAATTCGTTCATATCAAAAAAGATGGATGCTGTTTGGAAGCAGGGTGTCACAAAAATCGGTTTTCCTAACTCGGTCCTTATTAGGCTTAAAAAAGAAGGAAAATCAGGCATTTTCCCGCTCAAGGGGTCTTGTAACTTGTTTATAATCAAAGAGATGCAGAGAGTTAGGAAAACGAAAAATTGGTGCCCTCTAAGTTATTGATATATAATGAGTTAGAATTTTGTGACAGGCTGTTATGAATAATTCAGATTAGGATAGATAGAGCCGCTTAGAGAGCGGAAATCAAACGAAAGGATAAGAAGGGAGTTTATATGAAAGGAAAAATGCCGGACAAAATTTTGAATGTTTTGATAGAGACGATTCCCATCGAATTTTCCGTGCTGGATGCCGATGACAAGGTGCTGGCCTGGAATAAACATGACAGCCACATTTTCAAGCGCCCGGAAAGCGTTATCGGCAAAGACGTCCGGGATTGTCATCCCGAAAACAGCCTGGACAAGGTGGAAACGATCATCCAGGAAATGAAAGAAGGAAGCCGGAACAAAGCCCGTTTTTGGATCGATCTTCCCGTAGGCGAGGCCAAAAGCCCTAATAAAATCCTGATCGAGTATTATGCTCTCAGGGATGAAGACGGCACTTACCTGGGATGCGTGGAGGTATCCCAGAACATCCAGGACTTTCTCCGCCTCGAAGGGCAAAAACGTCTCTTAGACTGACTGCCAGCCGGTCCCAAACAAGCCGTCACGTACTGCGGACCGGATCATTCTGAACAGGGATGCCAGCCGCTGGGATCCTCATTGATGAGAAAGGGACCCGGGCGGCGGCGAAACGCTTTAAAATTTTAGGCGGCCAAACCGCGGGATCGCGGGTCAGGCGGTCCGCGCGGGTTTTGCGGTTACAGGTTAAGCGGTTTTGAGCTTGAATTCAAGGGCCGCGGCCGGTTCGAAGACCTGGAAAGTCATAGATTCGGTAAGATAGAGTTCCACTTCATCGCTGGTGTGGGCGGTATATCCGATGGAAAAGTCCTGACCGACGGTCAGAAGATAATCTCCTCCCCGCCGCGAAATCAGGATTCCTCCTTTGACCGCCGGACTCCAGCGCAGCTCTCCCTGAATGATTTCCTGGATGCGCTTCTTCAGGGGGTAGCCGCGTTCGTCGCCGATCATAACCGTCTGGTAAGGGATATTCCCCAAGACCAGATCAAAAGGCGCAAGGGAGTGGCGTCCTTTTTCTTCAAGGGCCAGCACCCCTTTTTCAATGATTTCCGGATATTCGGAAGCATTCCTGGTTAATGCCTGGGATTTAAGGGGCGAAGCTTCGGCGATTCCCTCAATATTTCCGTCTTTAAATCCATAATAAACCGCTTTTTCTTCAAAAAGCGCGGCTTTCCGGGCAACTTCTTCTACAGCGTCAAGATCCGGATCTTTCAAGCCCCGGGAAATAGAATCCATTTCGCGGAGATCCAGTGTGAAGGGAATACGAATCTCCACAAGAGGAACAACTTCCCTGATCCCATAAGGGACCCCTTCCGCCGGCTTATCCGCTATTTCAATACGGCCGGTGCCGACGGCTCCGAAATCCCATCCGTGGGGGCCGCTGAAATCCACCACCGACCGGGTGGTGAGATTTCCTTTTATGGTCATTTTCGCCTGGTCTTCAATCTCTTCCCAGGCTTCCTCACTCAAAGGCGCCAGATTTCGTTTTAAAATATCCATAATTCCTCCTTTAGCTTCCGATCCCTAAGTCTCCGGAACCGGAGCCTGAAGAAGATTCTTCCTCCTCTTCCTCTTCTTCCTCTATTTCCACAATCGATTTTTCCGTGAATAAATAGGTTTTCAATTCCTCATCAAATTTGGGAAATTTCCTCCGCAGCCATTCCAGAAGCATGGATGCGTGCTCGATTTCCTCGTCTCGGTTATGCAGCAGAATCTTTCGCAACTCTTCATCCTCGGCCGCATCCGCGCGCTGGTTATACCAATCCACCGCTTCCAGCTCTTCAATCATACTGGCCAGAGCTCGGTGGGCGGCCTTTGCTTCTTTGGAAAGACCTGATTCATGATAAACGGTACTCATTTCGCTCTCCTTTCTTGATCAAGTTTATATTACCTGATCTATTCATAAAAAAATTGCTATGTTTTTACCATCTCTTTCTTATCAACGATAAGCATGGTTTTTAATGAAAGATCAAATGGAACGTTTTTCATTTTTTGATTTTTATTTTAATCGCAATTTTTTTATGAATAGATCAGATATAATAAAATGAAATCACTTCCTGCCATATAGCCATCACATCTTTCATGCGGATATTCAATGCAAAATCCATGCCAGACAGGAAAATGATTTCACGAGGGGTAACAAGGGGTGAAAAGAAAAAAGAAAAGGAGGAGCGAGCAAATCATTAACGCCGGGAAGCATTATCCTCACAACCGGGTACCGGAAAGTGATCCTCAGTGAAAACAGCACAAAGAGGGTTCGGGTAAAAAACTGCAGAAAATTCCCATACAGCCGGATTTTTTCCTGCCTCATAAACCCACAAATCAAAAATACCTTTGACATCCAGCGGCCTGGCCGGGGAAAACAGAAAAATTATAATTGGCATGTTTCTTGTATTTTTCATATATATGTTGCGGAATCATTCGATAAGGAAGACCATGAAAAACCGGACATGAGGATAGTTTTGGATGAAGAGAGAAAAATTTGGGAAACGGCGGCCGCCCGCAATGAGGACCGCAGGTAAATCACACATAAGGAGGTCAAAGGTAATATGAATAAAAAAGATGCTTATATTGAAGCAATGGAAGCAAGATTGGAGGAGGCCAAAGCGGAGCTTGATAAACTGCAGGCCCGGGCCGGCCGAAAGGAAGCGGAATCCAAGATTGAAATATCCCGGAGAAAAGAAAAACTGGAACAAAAGAAAAATGACCTTCAGGAAAAATTAAGGGGTCTGAAAAGCAAAAGTGGCGATGCCTGGGAGGACCTCAAAGAAGGGATGGAGGATTCTATGAAAGACTTGAAAACAGCTATAGAAGAAGCGCGGTCCCGTTTTCAAGATTAATCAAAAAAGATGACATGAAAGAGAAAAAGACCCCCGGCTTCCGGACCCCATGCGGCCCTGTATCATCCGGCGCCGGCTTTGACCATACGGGCCCATGGAAAAATCTGCCCGAAAGGAGAATATGATGGCTAAAATTGCAGCAATAATGGACGATATGTTTGAAGACATCGAGTACACCAAACCGGCGGAAAAGTTCAGGGAGGAGGGTCATGACGTTCAGGTCGTCGGAATAAAAGCGGGAAAAACCCTCACCGGGAAAAAGAAAGATACCAAGGTGGAAGTGGACCAGGGTTTAGACCAGGCGAATCCGGATGATTTTGACGCCTTGTTTATTCCCGGCGGATATTCTCCGGACAAATTACGAATCCACCCCTCAGCCCTGGATTTCGTGAAGGCTTTTATGCAGAACAATAAACCGGTTTTTTCCATCTGCCACGCTCCTCAATTACTGATCACGGCACAAGTCCTGAAAGGCCGTAAACTCACGGGATGGAAATCCATTGTTCAGGACATCAAAAACGCAGGTGCGGAATTTGCAGATCAGGAAGTTGTGGTTGACGGGAATCTGGTCTCCAGCCGGAATCCGGGAGATCTTCCCGCTTTTATCAGGGAAGCATTAAAAAAATTAAAATAAATAAGGAGACGATTAAAATGGATTTTGGAGAATTGTATCAGACTGCGGATTGGAAAACCGAAAAGCATGTTCCAGTTATCCGGGTCCCGGAGAGCATTAACAAAGGCGAAGTTTTCGAAGTGAAAGTCAGCGTGGGAGAGGAAGTGGGTCATCCCAACAAAACCGAACATCATATCCGCTGGATTGCGGTCTATTTCAAACCGGAAGGAGAAAAATTTCCTTATCAGATCGGTAAAGTTCATTTCACCGCCCACGGCGAATCAACCCAGGGACCGGATACCAGCACCGTGTACACCCATCCTGCGGCTGTGTTTCATTTTAAAACCGATAAACCGGGGACCATCTTTGCCTCCAGCTACTGCAATATCCACGGCCTCTGGAAAAACGCCCAGGATATCGCTGTGGAGTAGAAACAAGCGTATTATCCCAGGGGCTGATGTTCCCGGGAGGCTTCTCCGGAGTATAGTTCAGAACGCAGGAACAAGAGAAATCGCCGGCCAGACAGCAGAGTCTACTCCATCCAGGAAGTCTTAAGGAGGGCCAATTGCCGGCCGTCTGCCTCGCGCCGGAGTTCGTGGATGAGCGCAGGCAGGGAGGCTTCTCCTCCGGCTTGCTGCGGACGAGAAACACAGGAAATGATTCTATCTCCGTAAAAAGCTTCGGCTCTGTAGTTGATTTCAACCTCCGAGACCCTGAGTTTGAAAAGAATATCCCTGGGAGCAGCCTCCAGCGCCCACCGAATGTAAACCATGCTGTTGACATGCCGGTTGAAGTCCAGGTCCGTCATGAATACGGGAAAAATCAGGCTCGATTCTTCTGTCTTCATTTCAGGGAGGGGATCGAATTCGTCTTCAACAGCTCTTTTATGGAGCAAAGGATAGGAGGGAAGGCGGGCCTCGATTCGGACCGGCCTTTTGTTCCGAAGATCCATGACGAGCCAGGAGGAGGTTGCCTGCGCTATGATTCCCTGCGAGTCATACGCTTCAAATTCCCGCAGGGTGAAGGTCTCTTTCCGTCTTGACGGCCAGGTTTTAATTACAAGGGATTCCCCGTATTGCGGATAGCGGAAAATCTTCACATGAAAACGGGAAAGAATCCAGGTCAGGTTTTTTTTGAAAAGCTCCATAATGGAAAGGCCGAAAAGTGCCGCATGCTCGGCCGCTGACTCCATCAGGAAGCTCAATAAGGATTCAACCTTGAGACGGCCGCGGAAATCGATTTCCAGAGCCCTGATTTGGAATCGCTTTTTATGGACGGCTTCAGTCATGTGTCTCAAGGTTTGGAATGGACTAGAGCTGTTTCCCCATCGGCTTCATATGCTCTTTTCCATCTGCAAAAAATTTGATTGACATACCGGAATCTCGAAAGCTTGGGGACACATTGCCGGTTTCTTCAGCATGATTGAGAATCCGGAACTTCCGGCGAATGCCGCTAATAAAAAGGACTTCGGAACGGCATGTAGGGATGCGGGAGAGATGGCGCCCGTTCTTTCATGATGAGGGCGGCGTAGGTTTCGATTCCCGTCCACAGGTGTCCGATACGCAGGTTCTCGTCGGGTTGATGCTGATTGTTGTCATGATTGGCGATGGGGACTCCGACAATAGGCACGCCCAGTGTTTCGTGGAACAAATAGATAGGGAGAGAACCTCCTAAAGAGGGAAGCAGCACAGGGGGTTGTTCGCCGTGTTTTCTGACCGCATGAATGACATTCTGGATAAGGGGTGAATCCATAGCCGTCCTGTAGGCCTTATAGCCTTGCTCGGACTTCACAATTTTGGCGATTTTCTCATGCTTCATCCGGGTTTGAGCGTCCGGTTCTTCAAAAACCACGTGGTATCCTTGTTCTTTTATGTGCTCGATGACTTTTCGCCTCATGTCATCCGGCTCGTTTCCTTTGACCATCCGGATATCCAGGGATGCTGTGGCGGAGGGGGGAATGATGGTTCTCGCCTGGCCGCCCACCCATCCGCTTCTGATTCCGTTGACGTTGAGGGCCGGATACTGGATGGCTTCCAGCAGGCTGCCCCAGTTCTGTTCAGGACTTGAAAAACCGTATATGTCTTTGATTTCATTCTCATAGGAAGGGATGGACGCCAACGCTTTTTTTTCTGTCTCCGTTAAAGGAATAACTGTATGGTAAAATCCTTTGATTTTCACCCGGCCGTTTGTGTCTCTCATTGATGCCAAAAGATGAGCCAGCCTCATTGCCGGATTGGGAGCCCAGTTTCCGTAATGACCGCTGTGGACACTGGTGTTGGGGCCGTAGACTGTGATTTCCATGCTGGTGATTCCCCTCACCCCGAAAAACAAAGTGGGATCGCCCGAATAATAGGTTGGCCCGTCACACATAAAAAGGAGATCGCATTTGAGAAGGTCTTGGTGCTGCCGGAGAAACGGCCGCAGGTTGGTGGAGCCGGCTTCCTCTTCGCCTTCAAAGATAAATTTCAAGTTTTTCAAAGGGATCCCCGCATCAGTGAGCGCATCCAACGCGGTCAACAGTCCAATGATGGGAGCTCTGTCATCGCTGGAGCCCCGGGCATATATTCTCCAGTCCTCATTGATTTTTTCTTCCGGCTTTGGAAAAGGAATGGGTTTCGGCTCAGAAGTTCCGGATTTCAGTTTCCCTGGCCGTATCACAGGCTCAAAAGGATGTGTCTCCGTCCATTTTTCGGGATCCACAGGCTGGCCGTCATAATGAACATAGAACATGACGGTTTGGGTGGCTTGAGGATTGTTCAGCTCTCCATAAACGATGGGATTTCCTTCGGTTTCCATGATTTGAACTTGGATTCCCCGCTTTTCCATCATTGATTTGATGAACTTTGCGTTCCGCCGGATGTTTTCTCTATCCGAGGTGACATTGGGGATGGATAAAAGCTCCATAAATTCTTTCAGGATTTGGTGTTCATGCTGTTGGCGGTATTCCTGGACTTTTTCCCGGGGAGCGGAATCGTCACCGGGAAAAGCCGCCCCCGCCACAAATGCCATCCATATCATCAATAAAGACAATTTCATGGAAAACGCCTGAATCTTTCAGCGCTCGTAAATGTACTCCACCCGCACCGTGGTATCCGCCTTGCCCACAGGAGGCATAACGCTCACAGAGGGAATGGTCACATGCCTCTTCATATTCAGGGGATCGTACTCTTCATCCGGGTCTCCCTTCCAGAAGAACTGCGTGCCATGGAAATCGAAGCGGTTCCAGTCTTCCAGATGCTCACTGTAAAAAGCCACCACTTGGTCAAAAGGATCTTCGCTGATCCCGACCACCGAGGGAAGCGCATTCACGGTGACTTCACCGATGGTCATTTCTCCGCCGTCCGAAGCCGATACTTTTTTCAATCCCGGATAAACCGGCAATCCGACGGTTTCCTCGCTGACCAGATCGTTGCTGCCGGACTCAATTCCGGCAGCGGCCGCAGATGTTTCGGCAAGCACGCCGTTCCCGTCGGCCTGCTTGCCGCAGCCGAAGCCCAGAACAAGCCCCAAAACCAGGGGGAACAGAATTCCTTTGATTTTCAGTGTTTCCATGCTCATGTTTTTTTCTCCTTTATTTTTTATAGTCTGACATAAACATAAAAAAATGGCAATTTCCCCTATTCATTCAGTTATGATCTTGAAGTATTTGTAAACCGGATAGGCGACTCCGCTGCCCTTACCGGCGCCGGCCGATTTCAGGAAGTCGTCCAGAACGCCCCATCCGACAAAGCCGTCGGCGGCCTCCGGTTCCAGCAGGTAAAAAGCCAAATTGGCCAGCGGCTGAGCCATGTCCACGCGAAACGTCCCGGCCGGAAAGGTTTCAGCCGGCAATTTGCGGAATTCGCCTTGGAGCTTGACCATGGGGCCGCTCTCTCTCGTAGGCGGAAGCTTGGTCATCTCTTCGAAGACAAACTCCTCGCCCATGACTGTGACCGGTTCTTCGAGGACATCCACCTTGACATTATGCGTCCGCAGCTTTTCAACCAGGAATCCCATATCCGCCGGGATCAAATAGCCCCGGGGGACCACGGCTTCCCTGGTGCCGGCGGGCTTGGCCAAGAACTCCAGCCCCTTGACAACTTCCGGCGGCTCCAGCATATGGGAGGGTATCTTGGCCCTCACACTCGTTCCCGGGACATATTCGCGCACGTTCCTTTCCCGGTAGGCCAGCACATCCACCTTCCCGTACGATTCATATTTTCCGGCCAGATAATTCTTGAGGCTGCCGCTTTCGGCTTCGGCCTTAACGGTTTCCACAACTTCCAAATCCGCCCGGTCACAGATGTCCTGCATTTCCCGGCCGTGGCGGGCGGCAAATTCCAGAATCTCCGCGATGAAAGCGAAATGGGCATAAATTTTTCGCTCGAAGGACTCGTGTCCGGGAGATTCAGCCAGAATGCTCATCCGGTTCCTCAGGCCATAAGCATTGACCACGAACTTCGCCTCGTTGGACCACCAGCCTTCCAGATGAGACCAGATCTTCGGCGGCCATCCCTCGTCGAAACCGCAGTGAGTGAACATCTCCAGGCCGAAATTCTCACGGACGGATTCGCGGACGGACGGAAACAGCTTTTCGAACACGTAACGGCGGGGACCGGGATGGGCGGCCGGCACAGTGCAGGTGGCGTAACCCATGGCATAGCCGTGCTGGACCCGGCCCATGGCATGCCCGTCGTAAACCAAGACCGGATCCCAGCGGTTGAAAATCGACCGGTAAAGTCCCATGACTTCGGCCGTCTCAACCTTCACCGCGTCCCGGTTGAGATTGAGGTTCCGGGAATTGGTGTTTCTGCCGATGATATGGGGGGTCCCGTGGTTCAGATTGAGGCTATCGTTGCCGTCCACGTTGAAGTTAGGACAGATAATTATGATCAGATCATCCAGAAGATACGTCATCCGGCCGAAGAGGATCTCTCTCATGATCATAAGAAGCGCCTCCTTGGCCTCGGCCTCCCATGGATGGATATTGCCCTGGAGGTAAATGACCGGCTTGCCGGATTTTGCGGCTTCCTCTGGAGTGGTGACCCGAGGGTTCGCCAGCACAACAACCGGACAGTTTCGGGACATCGGGCTGGTGAACATGTTGATGACATGCATGTGTTCGCTGTTCCACCGGCAGGCATTGATGAATTCAAGGATCTGGTTGGATGAGGTGGTCCGCTCATAGTTCGTCCTCTCGGGAATGGTCAAATACTTGTCCGGCCACGTCCCGTTCCAACCTTCAGGCACGGAATCACCCCAGTAGATTTTTTGGTCGGCAGCGGAGGCAAAAAACCCGCATGCCAGCAGCATGAGGATTAAAACGCTTGATCTTTTCATTCAGTCATCTCCTTTCTATACAAAACACACCTGGACGCTCTGCGATGATATGGACCGGCCCGGAAGGGTTGTTTTTGCAAAAAAACAGCAAGGCCGGTCTTTCCATTTTCGAGGGGAGATTGTATCAGAGTTCCGAAATGGATACAATGACGGCCGGTTTTTCTGTCAGACCCCTCTTCCTTTCCTTAAAGAAAGAGAGGAAAGCCGGATTGAAATCCCTGCCGGCCATAAGTCAGTTGTTTGGCGGAAACATAAATTGACATTTTCGCCCCGCTCGGTTTACCATTTTTTATATGGGAGATAAATTTCATTCGCAACTCAACCCGAATCCCGCCCGGAAATGCCAGCGCCTTTTTGGGGAAGCGAAACTTCCGGCGGCGCCGTAAGCCTTCGGGGCCGTCCATGACGCCGCCTGCTTGTTGGGAGCATTCGATCCGGGTTAAGGAGAGCCGCTCTTGACCCCGGCCATGATTTTCTTGACAGTTCTTCTTGCGGCGGCCGTTTTCCTGCTGATGGTGGTTCGTCTCGGCGGGGACCTTGTCGCCGTTTTTATCCTGCTGGCTCTGCTCTTTTCCGGGATACTTACCGTGGGGGAAGCCTTCGCCGGCTTCGGCAGCCCCGGGGTTGTCGCTGTGGCGGCGTTGTTTGTGGTCAGCGGGGGACTCAGGCAAACCGGGGTCTCGGGATTGATCGGACGGCAGCTGATGACACTCTGCCGGCGCGGTGAAGCCTGGGCTGTGGTGACCGTCATGGCCGCCGGAGCGCTTCTTTCTTCCGTCATCTCCAATGTTGCCGCCGCCGCCATTCTTTTGCCGGCTGTCATGGCTCTCGGTCACAAATCCGAGCTGGCCCCTTCCCGCTTGCTGATCCCTCTTGCCTACGGAACCATTCTCGGCGGGATGCTGACCATCATCGGCTCCCAGCCTAACATCATCGCCGGCTCGGCTTTCCTGGCGGCAACGGGAAAAGACTTGGGGTTTTTCGCTTTGACACCGGCAGGTCTTATTCTGACAGCGCTCGGCATCGGTTACATGGCTTTTATCGGAAGGAGGTTTCTCCCGGTCCGGCCTATGGATACGAAAACGCGCGGCGCCATCCCGCCCGAAAAGCTTCCGTCCATCTACCGCCTGGACGAGCGGTTGTATGAACTCAAGGTCCTGGAGGGGAAATCCCTAGCTGGAAAAAGTCTCAGGAAAAGCGATTTGGGGCAGCGCTTCGGGATAAACGTCATCGGCATTGCCCGCTTTGGAGAGAGCCGCTTTTCTCCCTCAGGAAAAGATCTGATCCATACCGGGGACAGACTGCTCGTCCAGGGAAGAAAAGAGGATGTTGAGGCGGCTGCCCGCGATTTCGGCCTTGAGGTTGTTCGGAGGGAATATCTGAGACCGGAGGAACTTCTCTCCAAAGATATCGGGGTCGCTGAGCTTGTCCTTCCTCCCCGCTCGTCTTATGTCGGCCAAACCCTGGGAGATATCCGGATGAGGGAAAGGCTCGGGCTGACGGTCCTGGGAATTTGGAGAGGAGGAAAACCCATACGGGCTCATTTAGGAGAGGAGAGGCTCCAGTTCGGAGACGCCCTTCTTGTGCGCGGTGCCTGGGACAGAATCCGGTGGCTGGCCTCTTCGGAGGAATTCATTCTGGTCTCGGAAACTGACGTCCCGGAACAGCGCCGGCCCCGAATCAAGATGCTGACCGCGGGAGGCATCTTGACGGCCATGATCGCAGCGGCGGCATCCGGCGTACTGCCCGTGTCTCTATCCGCCCTGGCCGCCGCAGGACTTATGATCCTGACCCGCTGCCTCGATCCTGCGGACGCTTACCGGGCGATCGAATGGCGTCTTGTCATTATGATCGGAGGATTCCTTTCCTTCGGAGCGGCGATGGCCAAGACAGGACTGGTAGAAGTTTTCGTCAGCGGCGCGCTTATTCCCATCGCCAACGGCCGGGAACTGTTCGTGCTGGGGGCTGTCTTCTTGCTGTCCAGTCTGCTGGCTCTGGCCGCATCCCATATCACATCGGCGGTCCTCATGATTCCAGTGGCCCTTCAGGCGGCCTTTTCCTTAAGTTTGGATCCCGGGACCCTGCTCATCGCTGTCATTCTCGGATCATCGAGCGGTTTCCTTACGCCGATTGCTCAGCAATCCAACCTGCTTGTGATGGGGGCGGGCAATTACACCCCGGCGGATTATGTCAAAGCCGGCCTGGGGCTCAGCCTCTTTGTGTTCGCAGCCGTGCTGGTTTTTCTTCCTCTCTTGCGGGGATTATAAGCGGGCTGTGATCCGTGATCATTGGGGATAACTAAAGTGTAAAAGGGAGATGTGACCATGTCGGAATTTTTACGCCGGCGCATAACGCTGGGACGAAGCGGCTTGAAAGCCGGACCGCTGGGATTGGCTTCATCCTACGGCACCCCGGCCCAAGGACTGGAAGAAGCTTTTGAAGCGGGGTGCAATTATTTTTACTGGGGCGCCCTGCGCAGAAAAGGAATGGCGCAGGCCATCCGGAATATCTCCTCCCGCGGCCGGCGGGATGAGCTGATTGTCATTCTCCAAGTTTTTCTGCATCACCCTTGGGCTATGGAGAAAAGTGTTCAGCGCGGCCTTAAAAAACTGGGGCTGGATTATGCTGACGTGCTGCTGTTGAGCTGGTACAGCCAGCCTCCGTCACATAAAATCATGCGCGCCGTTGATCACATGAAAAAAGCAGGAGCTTTCCGCTTCCTGGGGATTTCGTCTCATCACCGGGATTTATTTCCTCAGCTGTCCCGGGATCACCGTTTCGATATTTTTCATCTGCGCTACAACGCCGCTCACCGGGGTGCGGAGCGGGATGTTTTTCCTTTTTTACCGGAGGACCGCCCCGGGATAGTTGTGTTTCAGGCAACCAAGCGGATGAAGCTGGTGAAATCCCGGCGTATTCCCGCCGGGGAGAAAAAGCCGTCCGCCGGTGACTGCTACCGCTTTGTGCTCACTCATCCTCAGGTGGATGTGGTGATCACCGCCCCCTCCAAAATCAGATATCTCAGGGACAACCTGAAGCAAACCGCTCAGGGTCATATGAATCAGGAAGAAGTGGAGTGGATGCGGCGGATTTATTTATCTCCTTAGAGCGGATCCCTCCGGTATCCTCGGCTGAATGACAAACGGGGCGGAACGGCCGCAGATGAAGGGGTTGCGGCAGAGAAGCCGCGGCCCTTCATCTCCGCCCGGGACCCCGCCCGAACCATTTTTCTTTGACTTCATCATGTGTATAATACACCACGACCGATGAAAATGACTTTTGAACGGCTGCCTTGGAAGAGGGAAGGACGCGGCAGCGGAGTGAAAATTGTTTGACCAAATCTTTAATTTATTAACCAAACTGTCGGCAACTCATTTGAATATTCTTGTGCTTTTGGGATTAGCATTATTTGGAGGGACTTTCGGGGGCCGGCTGTTCCAGAGACTGCGAATACCTCAAGTTGTCGGATATATTTCTGTGGGGATCCTTTTGGGCCAGACCGGAGCGAACATTGTTGATGCCCATGTTTTGGAGTCTTTTCAGCTTTTCAATTATTTTGCACTTGGTCTTATCGGCTTCACTATAGGAGGGGAATTAAAAAAAGAAACCTTTTCAAAATACGGCAAGCAGATAATCAATGTGCTCTTGTTTGAAGGTGTTGCGTCTTTTGTTTTGGTGGCTGTTCTCGTCGGAGCGGCAGGAAGCTTATTGCTGGATAATTCGAGCGTGGGATGGGCACTCGGTTTATTGCTGGGCGCTATCGCTTCAGCCACAGCGCCGGCTGCGACCACAAATGTGTTATGGGAATATAAGTCCAAAGGCCCATTGACCACCACTGTCCTTGGCATTGTGGCTATGGATGACGCCCTTGCTCTTTTGCTTTTTGCCGTTGCATCAAGCATAGCCGGCCTGATATTAGGTAACGGAAGCAGCGGTTTGTTGGGCACATTCATATCTCCCGTATATGAAATTGCAGGCGCGGTATTTATTGGCGCTTTCTCCGGATTGATATTAAGCAAGATCCTGAAAAGGCATAGTGAGAAAGAAAGAGTGCTTGCTTTTTCCATCGGGATTGTGCTTTTGGCTTTGGGGACAGCCATGCTTTTTGAGTTTGACATTTTGCTGACTTCAATGTCTTTAGGAGTCACCGTGGTAAACTTGACCCCCCGGAAAAGTAAAGACATGTTTAAATTACTGGGCGGCTTTACACCTCCGATTTATGTTCTTTTTTTCGTACTGGTCGGAGCGGAACTGAACTTAAGTTATATGACGGTCCCCTTGGTTTTGCTTGCGGTGTTTTATCTTATAGGCCGGTCTGCCGGTAAAATGGCAGGTTCGGCCCTGGGAGCACGTGTTTCCCATGCTTCAACATCCGTGCAGAAATACCTGCCATTTTGTCTTTTCAGCCAAGCGGGCGTTGCCATAGGTCTTTCAATTCTGGCCAGTCAAAAGTTTCCTGGGCTGGTCAGCAATTCAATAGTCATAATTATCGTTTCAACTGTATTTGTGCTGGAAATAACAGGACCGGCCTTTGTGAAATTCGCGGTGACAAGAGCAGGGGAAGCAGGGCTTAACATAACTGAGGAGGATTTGATAAGGAAAAGCAAGGTAAAAGATATAATGGATAAAAATCCTCCCCTCATCTATGAAAACATGCTTTTAAACCGGGTCTTGGAAATATTCAGCACCAGCGACAATCTTTACCATCCCGTAGTAAACAAAGATAATCAGTTGGTAGGAATAATATCAATTGATAATATAAAAAACACATTCATGCTTACCGGCTTGAACGAATTTCTTATCGCTTATGATTTGATGGAACCCGTGGTCGCCGTTATTCATCCCGAAACCCCTATGACTGAGGCGAAAGATGAGATGGCGAGAAACCATATCGAATGCCTTCCTGTTGTGTCCAAGAATAACCAACTGGTCGGATTTATTGAGTCCCGTTCTATACAAAAGCTTATATCAAGAAAAATTGCTGAACTGGAAAGAAAATCCATGTTTCTGGAAGAACATAGAAGCACAAAGCGGGAAAAGAATTAGGCCGGGTTAAATTGACATGTTTTTTTGATGTTCACCTCGGCGACCCGGATATTCCGGATTTTCCCCCGGGAAACCCAGCGGCTGATAATGAACGCTGCGGCATGAAACCAAAAACAACAGGTTATTTGTTTTTAGCGGATTTCAAAATCAATAATTTTGACAGCGGTTTTCCCACTCAGCTGGTCTTTTAAGACAGCCTTGAATTGATATTTTCCCGGCGGAACTTGCCCCCCTAAAGAAATGTTGTTTCGCACAAAAAGGTCAAGAACGGGTCTTTTGGCGGTATAATGAAAATCAACGATATCCGTCCATTCCTCCAGAACTTCTCCGTCTTCTTTCATGAGGACCATGTCTTTCTTATACCAGATCTCATATAAGCCGTTTTTCCGGTTGGTAAAAACATTAGCCGGTTCAAAATAAACCAGAACCTCTCCGTCTTTGTCCACTACCGGTTTCTCCAAGGCGACATACGAACCGAACCCAAATATTTTCGAACACAGCGCAACCTCTTTGAAACCCAATTCCCCCTCATTCTGCAAATCAATAATTTTTTCTTTCAGTTGGAGTATCTCATTCTCCTGGCCTGATAATGCCGGTGAAATCACCAGACTCACCGCAAGAATGACCAGTAGTTTTTTCATGTTGGCCTCCTTATCTTGATTAATAATTTATTCATAACCTAGCCTGATCTATTCATAATAGGTCTTCACGAAATTATAACTGATTTTATATCAACAACTTACAGGATGTCAATTCTGTATTTTCCTAACCCTTTGTAAATCATTGATTATCAATAACTTAAGCGACTTAATTTCCTTGATATAGCCTCTTTTTTGTCTGTTTTTGTGCATAAAAACAGCCGAGTTAGGAAAAATGAATTTCGTGAAGCCCCTATTTTTCACCAAATTGAACTCCTTTAATTTGAATGATTTAGTTATCCTAACTCTGCCCATTTTGATATCCTTATTTTCGTGATTTTTATATCACCTTCACGAAATTCGAGGATATCATGAAATATCTTTTCAAAC
>JAWODN010000135.1:0-42475 GCA_046483285.1 Candidatus Aminicenantota bacterium
CAGAGGTAACCATTTCTGCGTCTTGTTTTTCCTCGGAGAACCGTAGTATTGAGTTGCCGAATGAATCAGTATCAAACGCATTCTCTGGCTCATATCCGAGTGCCCCATCATGATTGAGTACCTCGAATTCCGAATCAACAATCTCTAGACGGAGCGATGTTGCAGCATCCAGCAGATCGGCATCGTATGAACGGTAGGCTCCGTTTTCACGTGGCAGAAAGGGATTGCCACGGCTTGCCGGCGCAAGCCTCGCAATGACAAGGGGAATGTCATTCCGGGGCACGAAGCCGGAATCGGAGCGGATGTCCTCGCTGGGGACATCCGCGTGGCGGCGATTCATCACCCGCTCCCATGGCCGCAAGGAAACCATTTTCGAACTAATAGGGCAGGCTAAGATGAATAACAGCGGTATGGTCACGAAAATCCGTATTGAATTCAACAAATCTATCCAAATGATTTGTTCTGATGATAAATTCTTTCGGAACCCCGTCGATAAAGACCCGGATACCGGATTCGGCGGCTTCAGGTGAACCCGGAGGGAGCAGAATGCGGACTGTCCCTGTTTTATCCAGGCTGCTGTTATATTTTAAGATTATCCGGTCATTTTCCGGATCAAACCGGTATTCATAGGCGGCGAATTGATCATTGGCGGGTTGATAAACATGGATTTTTCCCGAATCCCGGCCGAGCTTCGGCTCAATGGATAAAGAAGCCCTCTGCAGTTTGATTCCGAAATAGCCTTCTATAACCGCTTGCGATAAAACCCCGGCATTGCCGCAATACATATCGCTTCCTCTTCCCGCACCGCTTGGCGTGTCCCATTCAAAAAAACCCCTGTTCCGGACATTCTTTCGGATGATTTCCAGCAGTTTTTCCTTGGCTGAAAGACTGTATCCCTTTTCAAACATAGCCAGAAGAAGTCTCCCCCCGAACCAGTCCCATTGCCCTCCGTTCTGATAGACATACGTCTGACTCATTAATGGATGCCGGAAAACGCCTTCCGGATACGGAGGAAGCAGCGTGCCGCTTATGGTCGAGATATTGAATTCCTTTTGTCTTTTCAGAGCGGTTTCAATGATCCGGCGTGATTGGTTTTCATCCGCCAACCCGGACAGCACCGCCACGGCGTTGCCTCCCATGGCGAACATGTCGCTTTCATCAAAATCATGATGAAAGGACCCCAGATGAAGGTGAACCCGGTAAAATCCTTTTTCCGGCTGCCACAATCTCTGATTGGTGCTGCTGCGAATCAGATGCGCCGTTTGCCTCCATGTTTCGGCTCTCTCCGGTTCCCCCAGCACCTCCAGCATTTCAGCCAGCTCCAGGGAGGCTTGATAGAACATGGCCTGATCGTAAATATCCGCCGTCCATTGCGTCCTCTGATCCACATAAACCGCATCCCGGCCTTCACCGGTTATACCGACGTCCCCCCAATCCGCGGTGTGGGCTCCGGTGACCATCCCCAGCTGAGAAGAAAACCGGTGATTCAGAACATATTCCAGCGCCGATTCAAGCCGGTCTATGATTGTTTCGCCCCCGATATTTTTTAAAAGCCATTTTTCACCTATTGTCTCATACACCTTATACGCCGCTTGAACCGCGCTGGCTTCCTGGTCGGTTTCAGTGGTGTTCTTGCCGGAATCACCGCTGTGATCGATCCAATCTTTCAGCGATCCGTTTTCATCCTGAAAAAAAAGATGTTCCTCTATCCAGGAGCAAAGGTAAGGCTGAGGGTAGAAATAACGCGCGGCCGGAATGATAGTGTTCGCATCCCTCAGCCATATCTGGGGGTAGTCTTTTCCCGGAGAAAAGCCGAATACGGTTCCGGATTGTCCATGGAACTGCGTTTCATTTTCCTCCAGCGTGATGCGAATGAGTGTGTGCAGCCGGTTTATTTTGTCCACCCCGGAATGAAAAAGGGTGAATGTCCCGTATCCAAGATCAATCGGACCCGGCCCGGCTTGCCACTCCCTTTCTTCCACACGCAGAGTGATCTCAGCCGCCGGGGACCCCGTGTCCTTGAACCAGGCGATCCCCTCTCTTAAAAGATCAAATTCCAGAATGTAATCTCCCGCCTCAAGAGGACTCCGGATGGTGACCGGAAAATCCAGGCTTTGATTGGGAAGAATTTTTTCCGGCAGCGGAAAACGCGGATTATCGTACTGAATAATTTGCCTGTTTTCATCCAGCAGGTGGTAAGACAACAAACCAGCCTCGCTCCCCCGGGCACGCCATGTTTTTTTTCCGGTGTTAGCCAATTCAAAGGAAATGCGGATCCTTTCTCCCGTCCGGGCGGTGAATTCTTTTTTTCCCGGGATGATCCGGGCGGCATAATCCGGCCTGAAGGCATCTTTCTGCGGCTCGCACCCGACCGTTAGAAAATTTACAGCGAGGACAGCCATGACGGTGAACGCCGTCAAAAACCTGTAGCCCTTATATTTTTGGATCATTTTGTCTTTCCGCTGCAGTCTGACCTGTTACCCAGCCTGACCAATACCTTAGAAAATAACAAAAACAGTCCATTTCGTCTATCTTGCCTGAAAAGGGCGAGAAAAGCGAGACGAGCAAGAAAAGCAGAAGACCTCTGAAAAAATTAAACATGAACATTTTCATTTGTCAGAGGTGGCGAAGCCGCCATGGGTCATGACTTAGAAAATCGTTTCTTTGTTGCCATGGGAGCGGGTGATGGATCGGACAGGGCGGATCTCACCGCACCTGCCGGGGCGGTCACACTCTGTCGGTTTTAAACTTGAAAAAGGATTTAACGGAGGTGGTCACCGTCTCGGCTATGGCGTAAAAAGTGGGAAGGAAGATCAAAGTAAAAAATGTGGATGTGGTCAGTCCGCCGATAATGGCGACAGAGATGGGGGCCCACATCATGGACCGCCGGCCGGCGGCGGGGAAAACCTCGGGCAAAAGAAACGGAAGAGCCAGCGGCAGCACCCCGAAAATCGTGGTGATGGCCGTCATAATGATGGGCCGCATCCGGTCCTTTCCGCCTTGAACAATCGCCTCAATTTTCTCAGTGCCTGAATTGCGCAGTTTCCGGATGTGGTCGATAAGAATAATCCCATTGTTCACCACAATCCCGAACAAGACCAGCAGCCCCAGATAAGAGGTGGTGTTGAGAGTGATTCCGGCTGTTTTAAAAAACAGCGCCACTCCGAACAGCGCCAGCGGCACGGTCAAGATGATGGTGAAGGGATGGACAAAAGACTCAAACAGGGATGCCATGATGATATAGATGAATATCAGCGCCAGGATGATGGCCATAAAAGATTCCTCTTGAGATTCCTGAAAGCGCCTCCAGCCCCCGCCTAAACTCCAGGAGTATCCTTCCGGAAGAGAAATGGAACTCATGACTTTCTCAATGCTGTCGGATATGGCCATCATTCCTCCGGACTTGGTGTTGATATTGATCCGGAGTTTCGACTTCTTGTCTTCTTTGCGGATGGAGGTGGATCCCACCCCGTAGGAAATATCCGCCACCGCGGATAACGGGATCCGCTGGTCCATAGCGGGGATGCTGAGGTTCCGGAGGTCATCCACTCCGAATCCCTTGTCGGACTGGACTTTGAGGATGATATCAATCTCGCGGTTTTCGGTCTTGAACTTTCCGATGGGGCGCTCCGATAAAGAAGAGGAGACGGTTTGAGCCACCATACGGCTGCCCAAACCGGTGCTTTCTGACTTTTGACGATCCACCTCCACCGTGAGCTGGATATCTCCGCCCTCCAGGTCGGAGGTGATGTCTTCCACCAAGTCGATGGTGCTCAGCCTTTCCATAACCAGGGGGGCCAATTCGGTTAAGGTGGTGTAATCAATCCCGATGAGCTCAACCGAAATTCCGCGGGCATGCCCTCCCCGGCCGAACCGCTGCGCATATTCATACTCCACCCCCGCCCGCACCGGCAGCAGCTCCTTCAGCCTTTCCTTGATTTCGGTCACATCCGGGCCCGTTTCCAAAAGCGCCAGTTCAATCCGGCCATGATAGCGCCCCTGCCGCATTCTATTGATCCCGAACGAGGTGGTCACATATTCAATCGCCAGTTCTTCCTTCCGGTCCATAAACATCCGTTCGTAACCCCGGAAAAGAGCCTGCATTTCTTCCAGGGTGAATGTGCTGGGCATATAAACGGATATATTGACCTCCCTCTCATCGCTTTGAGCCATAAATTCCTGCTCGATGCTTCCCAGAATCTGAAAAGAGATGAAAACAATACCGGCGGCCAAAACCACAATCGCCAGCTTGGTTTTCCAATTTTTGATGGTGAAGCGGATCACCCGTTCATAAACATGGGTCAGCTTGACCAGCCACACCGCTTTTTCTTTGGCTTTTCCAGTTAAAAGCCGGCTGCTGGCCAAAGGAATAAAAGTCAAAGCCACAATAAACGAAGCCAACAGAGCCAGGGAAATGGTCAAAGCGAAGTCACCCATAAAACGGCCGAATCCGGATCCGGACATAAACCCCAGTGAAACGAAAACCACCAGGGTGGTCAGGGTGGAGGCGGAAATCGCCATGGCGACATCACCGGCCCCCTGCCGGGCGGCCGCCATCGCGCCCATCTTTTTTTCCTGGCGCAGACGGAAAATATTCTCCAGAACCACCACACTGTTGTCCACCAGCATCCCCACCGCCATCATCAGTCCGCTCAAAGAAATGATATTGATGGTGATATCGGCACGGAATATCTGACGGTACAAATACATAAAGCTGAATGTGACCACCATGGCCATGGGAATGGCTATGGCGATAATGACGGTGGACCGGAACTTGCGCAGAAAGAAAAGAAGGACCACCACCGCCAGCAGGCCGCCGGCGATCCCGGAGATGGCCAAATCCCGGAGGCTTTTCAAAATGTCTTCCGACTGGTCCCGGTAAAAAATGACGTTCATCCCCTCGAGTTCCGGCTCGGACTCTTTGATCTCAGCCAGGGTCCTCTTCACCGCGCTGCACACATCCACGATATTGGCGTTGGACGCTCTGTAAATCTGAAACCTGACGGTCTCATTTCCGTTAAGCCGGTCGAATCTCTCCTTGGGAGGATAATCATAGGTCACCCTCGCCACATCCGCGATGGTCAGCCCTTGGCGGTTGACCGGAAGATTTTTCACTTCATCCACCACCTTTAATTCTCCGGGAATCCGGGCGGCATAGCGCATGGAGGCGTCTTCGACATACCCCGCCGAAATATTGACGTTGTTGTTGCGGATGGTATCGATCAAATCTGTTATCCGGATGGAGGAGGAATAAAAGACCTCCGGCTTTAAATAAACGGTCAACACTTTATTGCGGATACCGCTGATATCCACATTGGCCACACCCTCGATCCGCTCCAGCTGCTGAAGAATGTAATTTTCCGACCATAAATACAGGTTCTCCAAATCCCCCGAAAGAGAAAGGCTGAAGTTGATCACCGGCCTGTCATTCATGGAAAAACGGCGGATACGGATATTTTCAATATCATCGGGAAGCTGGCCCCGCATGATGTCAATCTTATCCCGGATCTGCATGGCGGCCAGGTCCATATTGGTTCCGCCTTTAAACTGCATGTGAATCATGGAGGAGGAAGCGGAAGAAGTGGAGTTGAAAGAATCCAGGTGGTCCACAGTGGCCAGCACATCTTCCAGAGGACGGGTGATGGTCCGCTCCACCTCTTCAGGCGATGACGAAGGGTACGGCACCTGCACCATCAATCCGGGAAAAGATGTGTCCGGCATCATCTCCAGAGGAAGCTTGGTGATGGAAATCACGCCGATGGTGATAAAAATCAGCATGGCCACAATAACGGAGACAGGTTTTCGAATGGAGAATTCAGGCAGATTCATGATTCCCTCGGCTCCGGCTTTTCGGTTTGACGGCTCCCGGTTTTTTTGGCGATTCTTTTCCACAAAGGATCCGCCGCTTTCTCTTCAGAGGTTTCCCGCACCACCACACTGTAGACCAGCGGGATAAAAATCAAAGTTAAAAAGGTTCCGAAGATGAGGCCTCCGATCAGAGTCAGCGCCAGAGGAATGCGGATTTCGAACCCTTCATTATGATCCAAGGCCATGGGCAGCAAAGCCAGTACGGTGGTGACTGTGGTCATTAAAATGGGTCTCCATCTGACCCGGGCCGCATTCTTGATGGCGTCCATCTTGGACATTCCGCGGTTCTGAAGCTTCCCTATATAATCAACCAGGACAATGGCGTTATTGACGATAATCCCGGACAGAATAATCAGCCCGATCAAGACAATCACATTGATGGTCATCCCGAAGATCAAGCCGACGAACACCACCCCGATTACCCCCATGGGGATGGTGAACATAATGATAAAAGGTTTCCTGAATGATTCAAACTGAGACGCCATAACCAGGTACACCAGAAACACAGCCAGAAAAATGGCGAACATCATGGAGGAAAAAGCCACATCCTGCTCCATGCTTTGGCCGGCCAGATATATGGAATAATCCGGCATGCGGGGAATTTCCGCGGCGGCATTCATCACTTCCCGCGAGGCTTCATCCAGAGATATTCCGGACAGGTTTCCGGTGATCACCGCTGATTTTTGCTGCAGAATGCGGCGGATCTCAGCCGGCCCTTCCTTGATTTGAATTTGAGCCAGCGATCTGATCGGAACCATAACGCCCATGCCGTTGCGGATATTGATGCGGCTTATTTTTTCCACCTGATCGCGGTAATCCTCATTCAGACGCACCCGGATATCCACTTCGCGGTCGCTTTCAATAAACCGGGTGGCGATATTGCCTTCGATTTTATCCCGGATCTGGGTTCCCACGGCATTGATGGTCAGATCCTGGGAAGCCAGCCGGGCCCGGTTGAACAAAATCTGGATTTCCGGATATCCCTCTTCCATGCTGGACTTCAAGTCAATGATCCCGTCAATTTCCCGGATCCGGTAGAGGAGATCATCCGAAATTTCTTCAATCCGGTCCAGGTCATTTCCGGACACCACCACTTCAAGAGGGGCTTTAAAGGAAAAAAGGCGGGGTTTATAGACTTTAATGTCTTTGGTTGGAAAACCGATCAGGTCATTGCGCACCCGGTCCATAAGCCGGTCTTCTCTTTTCCCCAGAATACCCGGGGACAGCCGGACAATGATTTCAGAAAGGTTTTCCCGTTCTTCCTGAAAAGAAATTCCGCCCCGGGAGCCTTTCCCTATCAATTCATAAATGCTTTCCACTTCATCATATTTCTCCAGCTTCTCGACGATGCCGGCCGTCAGCGAAGAATTCTCGCTGAGCGGCGTTCCCGGCTGATATTCCACGTTGATGACAAACTCGCTCTGGGATATTGAGGGGATCAGCTCCCGCCCCATAAAGCGGGTCAAAAACACAGACAGGAAAAACACCGCCACCACAGTGATAAAGATAACCGCACGGTGCCGGAAAGACCGTTCCTGGACTTTTTTATACGTGTTTTGGGCTTGATCGTACACCTTATCCAGCGGTTTAAAAATATAATGGAGCCATCTGGTGGTGATTTCCCGGGAATTTTCCCGCCTCAGCACTGAATTGAGCATGGGCACCAGGGTCAGGGAAACAACCAGAGAAGCCAGCAGAGAGAACGTCACCGTCAAGGCCATATCTTTAAACAGCTGCCCGGCGATCCCCTCCACAAACACAATGGGGAAAAACACCGCCACCGTGGTGAATGTGGATGCGGTCACCGCGCCCGCCACTTCCGTGGTCCCCTGCAGGGCGGCCGCGCGCAGCTCTGCTCCGTTCTCCCGGTAACGCTGGATAGACTCCAGCACCACAATGGAGTTATCCACCAGCATGCCGATGCCCAGGGCCAGGCCTCCCAGCGAAATGATATTCAAGGATATATCAAACGAATACATTAAGAAGAACGTGATGATCACGGAAATGGGAATGGCGACTCCGATAATCAAAGTGCTCCGGATATTTTTTAAAAAATAAAGCAGCACCATGACCGCCAGGATTCCCCCGATGAGCGCGGTTTGTTTGACTTCCTGGATGGTGCTTTCAATAAATTTGGCCTGGTTGGTGATGACCATGAAATCCATGCCGCGCGGTCTCAGAATGTTGGCCCGGATATTCTCCAGTTTGTCCATCACCGCGTTGGCCACATTCACGGTGTTGGCATCGGCCGCCCGGTAGATGGCGACTTCGATCCCCTCCCTTCCGTTGATGCGGGAAATCACCTTGCGCTCTTTATAGCCCCGGTAAACATCCGCCACATTTCCGAGTTTAATCAGAATATTCTCCCGTTTTTCAACAATGATATCCTTGATTTCTTCAACGCTCACAAATTGATTGACGGTGCGGACCAGGTACTGGCTGTCTTTTTGTTTGAGGATCCCGGCGGAAAGATTGACATTTTCCTGGGCCAGGCGGTTGGCCACAGTGGTTATGGGAATATTGAGGAGACTGAGCTGCCTCTCATCGATGTCGACATAAATCTCATCTTCCAGCCCTCCGGAGACCGCGGCTGAAGCCACACCGGGTATGCTCTCCAGGGCCTGCTTCAACTCCCTTTCCGCCACAAAACGGGTGCGGCCCAGATCGGCATCCGAAGCCCCGGTGATCCCCAGCTTCATGATCGGCTCCTGGTTGGGATCATACCGCAAAATCACCGGCTTGGTGGCATTCACAGGCAGCCGGATCAGATCCAGTTTTTCCCGAAGCTTCAAGGTGGCGAAATCCATATTGGTATGCCAGGCGAATTCCACCGTCACTTCCGAGAGCTCTGCACGGGATACGGAAGAAATCCGGATCACATTATCCACCACTCCCGCCGTCTCCTCGATGGGCTTGGAGATGATGTTTTCAATTTCCGAAGGAGCCGTGCCGGGATATTCCGTGCGGATGGTTAAGGTGGGATATGAAATCTTCGGAAGCAGGTTCAGATTCAGTTTGGAATAAGATATCAGACCGAATATAACCGCCGCCACCATGAACATAAAAACGGATACCGGACGGGTGATGGAAAACTTGACGATTTTCATTAAATGATCTCCACCCTCTGCCCGTCTTTAAGGGCTTCCACGCCCACTTCCACAATCACATCTCCTTCCCGCAAACCTTCCACCACCTCCACTTCGTCTTCCTCCGTCAGGCCTAAAACAACTTCCCGCTGCGTCACCTGGCCGCGGTTCACCACAAACACATAGGGCATATTCTGCCTGTAAACGACCGCTTTCCTGGGAATCACCAAAACGTTTTCTTTTTGCCCGACAGCGATCTGGACTTCCACAAACATTCCCGGTATCAAACGGCGGGACTCATCAAAAACTTCCACAGTCACCTTGACGGTCCCGGTATTGGGATCAAGACGGGGGTTGATCAGCTTAACACTCCCATTGAAAACCAGTCCTGCCCGGACTTCCGTGGTCACTTCAGCGGGCAGCCCCTCTCTCAACTGTGCGGCGTCGGATGCCGGAACATACACCCGGATCAGCAAAGGATCAAAGTCTTCAATGGTGTAAACATGGGCGTTGGCGCTGACCCGGTCGCCGACTTCGATCAGCCGTTCCGTGACATACCCCTCGGATGGGGAACGGACCCGGGTCCAGTTGAGCTGAAGTTCCAAATTATTGAAGTTCTTCACGCGATCCTGGTAATCGAGCTCCCTTTGCTTGTAAGTTGTTTCAGCCGTCTGAAATTCCTGTTCCGAAATCAGCTCCCGCTCTTTCAGACTGACACTCCGCTCATAGTTCTGTCTGGCTTCCTCCAGGTTCACTTTGGCTTGTTCCACGGCAATACCCGCCTGTTCATAATTGATTCTTATCTCGGTGTCATCCAGAAGGGCTAAAGCTTCATTTTCTCTGACATAATCCCCTTCTTCTTTAAGGATCTGTTTGACATACGCCGGCAAACGGGAATGAACCTCCACCCGGCGTTGCGGTTCAACAATTCCGCTGACCACCTGGTATGACTGGAGGTCCCGGCGATCCACTTGAGTGACGCTGACCGGGAAACCCGGCTCTTCACCGCTTTGCTGCTGAAAACGGGCCAGCATTTTTTTGACCCGCTCCTCGGGGATCTCGCCGGATTTGATGGCTTCTTTCATTTTATCGGGGATATCAAGTTTATCCACATCCACTTCACCCGCCTGAGAGGCTTCGGGTTTTCCTGGAGGGGAGACGGCTTCGGCGGAATCGTCTCCGGATTTTCCGCAGCTCACCGTGAAGACAAAAACAGCGGCCGTTATAAAGAACACAATCTTTTTCATCATCATTCACCTATCTCGCTTCTTTGGATTCGCCGGACATAGTCTGCCGCCCGGATCCAAGGGACCGGATCTGATTCACCGGCTTACCGGATAATCTGGCATTTTCTCTATTTAGACGCAGCAAATCATAATTTCTTCCATGGGGAGAGATGGCGCGCCTGGGAGGACTCGAACCCCCGACCCGCTGCTTAGAAGGCAGCTGCTCTGTCCTGCTGAGCTACAGGCGCGCTGGGTGGTTTTGAGATGGGAAACATTATAACCGATTTAAACGTTTTTTTTAACCAGCCTGAATAAAGATGAAAGGGGCGGGCGGGAGCGGGCGGTCCGAGGATAAATCCTGGCCTCCCCTCCAACCCCGTCATATATGACATAAAAAATGTTTATATCATTTGATAAACAAGGCCGGATGACATTTCATCCAGCGGACTTCGTTTCGTGGTGTATTGTAATCATGATGAGTTCATAACACATAAAAGACGACGGATAACTCCGGTCTCTCTCATAAATGATTCAAATTCCTTGAGCATCGGCATCTGTTATGGTGATCTCCGTTTAGACAGTGATGATTTCGATATAGCAATTGCGGGAGAATCGGTTGAATGTAGACAAGTTCATTCATTTTCAGTCTAAAAGAATAGTCCGCGGGGGTCAGTATATTGCTATATTAAGAAGGATCGGCCGTATAAACACAGCCAAATCGGCTGTATAATATATGTTGGGTGGATTAAGAAAGACGACTTGAAGAAAGGAGAACAATATGGATATTGAAATGCTGACACAGTTCTTTATGTGGTGCACCATACTCAACGTGGCGTTACTGGTCCTATCATTTATGGTAGTGGCATTTGGATTCGGCAGTGAATTCGTATATCGAATACACAGCAAGTGGTTTCCTATGCCACGGGATACATTCAACACGGTTATTTATTTGCTTATTGGCGTCTATAATATATTTGTGTTCGTTTTCAATATTGTGCCATGGATCGCACTGACAATCATCGGATGACCCTGTTCACCCAACAAAGCCCCGGAGGCGACTCCGAAAACCGCGCCGAAAACGGCGCGGTTCCCGGAGCGCCTCAAGGCTGACGTTATGCGGCTAAAAGGAAATTCAATGGAGAAAAATAAAATTATATCAGCTCATAATGAAGAGGCAGAAATTTACGATAGCCAAGTTAAAGAATATGATAGCTATGGACACGATGTCATATTTGGAATGTGTTTTGAATTTGTAAAATCAGATGAAACATTACTTGATTTAGGAATTGGAACAGGGTTAGCATCAATAAATTTTTCTAAAATAGGATTGGAAATCTACGGTATAGACGCTTCTCAGGAAATGTTGAATGAATGTAAATCCAAATCATTTACTAATCATTTGTTGTTACATAACATTTCTGATTTTCCAATTCCATTTGATGACTCATTTTTTAATCACATAATTTGTTGTGGAGTATTACATTTTTTTAATGATTTAATCGGGTTTTTTAGCGAAATTAAAAGATTAATCAGGAAAAACGGCATTTTTGCTTTTACAATATCTCCATCAAATTTATTGAAAAGTGATGAAAATTATAAAGACTCTATTGAATCTCCGACTGGCTGGGGAGTGTCTATTTGGAAACATTCACAAGAATACATAAATAACTTGTTCAAGAATAATGGTTTTGAATTAATAAAAGAGCAGAGAGTTTTATTAAAGGATGCTGATAAAATTAAACATAATATGGAATTTTCAGTATTAATTACTCGATGTTTGTAAGTAAAAGAGCAATTTAACGAAAATCAGCCAGGGAAGAGCTATTTATATTTTGTTCTTTTTCTACAACATAAATCAGCGAAACTGGCATAATATGGCATAATGAATTCACTAAGGCGTCTCAGATCCTCACGTCTCTTCGCTCCTCAGGACCCCGCCCGAAGGGTAAAAAAATTGCGATTAAAATAACAATTAAAAAATGAAAAACGTTCCATTTGATCTTTCATTAAAAACCATGCTTATCGCTGATAAGAAAGAGATTGAAAAAACATCGCAATTTTTTTATGAATAGCTCAGGCCAAGTAATAGATCAGGCTAGAATAAGTCAGGTAAAATGAAATAAGGAGGAAAAGACATGAAAAAAACATATTCTATTCTTTCTGGATTTATGATCGCGCTGTTTTTTGGACCAATCTCTCTTTTTGGTGAGGAATCCATCCGGCCGGTGAACACATATTCCATTGTGGCTTATGATCAGGCCACCGGCCAGCTGGGAGTCGCGGTTCAGTCCCACTGGTTTTCCGTGGGGTCGGTGGTCCCCTGGGCGGAATCAGGCGTGGGAGCGGTGGCGACTCAGTCTTTTTCCGACCCTTCTTATGGGTCCCTGGGGCTGGAATTGATGCGCGCGGGCAAGAGTCCGCAGGACACACTGGCCGCATTGATCCGGGCGGATAAAAACCCGGAGGTCCGGCAGGTGGGGATGGTTGATGCCCAAGGCCGTACCGCTGTTTTTACCGGGGAAAACTGCATATCCGAAGCCGGTCATGTCGACGGTGAAGGATTCACCTGCCAGGCCAATATGATGCTCCAAGACACGGTATGGAATGCCATGGCGCAGGCTTACAAAAGCACAGAAGGCGAATTGGCGGACAAACTGGTGGCCGCTTTGGAAGCCGCCCAGGAGGAAGGCGGGGACATCAGGGGAAAACAGTCGGCGGCTTTGATTGTGGTGAAAGGAGAACCCTCAGGTGTCCCGTGGAAAGACAAATTGTATGATCTGCGGATTGAAGACCATCCTTCTCCGGTTCAGGAACTTAAGCGGCTGCTTAAACTCAATAAAGCCTACAACCATATGAACCAGGGCGATGAATATATGACTGAGAACCGGATCGAAGACGCCATGAGAGCCTACACCAGGGCAATGGAAATGTTTCCAGAAAATGGGGAAATGATCTTCTGGCCGGCGGTGACTCTGGCAGTCACCGGCCAGGTTGAAAAAAGCCTCCCTCTTTTCAGAAAGGTTTTTGCCATGGATAAAAACTGGGCGGTCCTTCTCCCCCGCCTGGTGGGAGCCGGTCAGTTCCCGGATGATCCGGAGTTGATCCGAAAAATTTTGTCTCAAGCCCCGCAGAAAAAAAACAATCAAAGCAGAAACTGATGCCCCGAAAGCCTTATGCCCTGGCTAGGATAAATTATAATATTTCAATACTATAGATTTTTCCTCCCCCTGGAGCACAAAAAACACTTTCGAGCCCCCCCCTGCCCCTGAAGAGACTTTCACAATTATTTAATTTTCTTGATCTTAAATCAGCCAGGATGAAATAAAGGGATTAAACAGAAATACGAGAAAAAGACGGGAAGCGGCAAAAGAAATAATAATTATCCGGGGTTGGTGAGCCGGCCGTTTTTTATTTGGGCGAATGGAGGCAGCGAGTGCTGCCGGAGATTTTCTGCATCCATAATATGCCATACTTCGTTCCCCTGGAATAAAAGGTAATCCGAGATAAGCCTTCGGTGAAACGAGGTGCGGCATAAAAACTGAATGCGTAACCCCCTATGATTAAATAACGCGCTTTATTTCTCTTTAATAACTCGATAAATTCTTTGAAATCCTTTTCGGCTCTCCTTGTTTATTTGGTAATAGATTTCTCTCAATTCTTGAAGGGCATCCAGTTTTTCTTCTGGAGTTTTAGATTTCCAGTAGAAAATATCTTCCTGTTCAGCTTCCCTGATGCTCAATTTTTTTATCTCTTGCCTCATAAAGATATTTTACCAAATTAATGATGAAATCTCTATGATTAAGAATTCAACCGGCAACTGCTCCATCTTTACCGGAACAAAACCGAAGCCCAAACCATTGCTGATCTTTTTCCTCTAATGATCGCATGGATGAGGGATCAGCAGAACCGGGAATCAACCAGTAAAACAAAAATTTCGTTTTTCTGTTAATGTTGATCTTCACTTGATTTCATCAAATCCCCATCCACTAAGCCGCTTCATCACCCATTCTGCATATGAAATGGGGTCAAGTCAAAAAGCAGCCTTAGAATTCAGTTCAAGATGTTTGCGGAACCCACCGCCCATACGAGGCAGTCAGGGATTCCGAGGCACGGCATGCCTCGGAATGACAGACTCAAAAGTGCTCCGGTCCGGGAATGACATTGAAATCATTTTCAGGGTTTGTGGTGTATTTTACTCATGATGAATTCATAAAAAAATGGTGATGGTCTTTTTGTGGTCGTTATTTTAATGGCATGCGGGCGGCGAATCCGTCATGGGTAATTACTTTTTTTTCTCAAAAAAGCAATGCTTTCCAGGAAAGAGGTGAAAGGAAACATATCCAGAGCCTTAACGGAGAGAATCTCATACCCCTTTTCCGTCCACTGTTTGAGATTCACCTCCGCTGCTTCCGGGGAGCAAGATACCTGGCAAACACGGCCGGTTCCTTTTTCCGATAAGGCTGCGATCACCTTCGCCGGGACCCCTTGCCGGGGCGGATCCAAGAGAACCAGGTCATCCTTTCCCGGCTCTGTATATTTATCAAAATTTTCGACTCTTCCTGTTTTAAACTTCGCCTTTTCCCAGCCGAACCCGGCGGCGTTTTCCCGGGCGCATTTTACTGAATCCTCATCCGAGTCGATCCCTATAATTTCTTCTGAAGGAGAGGCAGAAAAAAGAGATAAAAGCCCGCTTCCGCAGTACAGGTCGATAAGCCGCTTAAACGGATGTTTACAAATATGCCGCCGGGCTTCCGCAATCAAAGCCGGGGTTAAACTCAAATGAGTTTGGAAAAAAGACCCGGCCGGAGAAATGAAATCCCGGCCCAGGATGCGGTGCTGCAGACGGATTTTTCCCAGGCCTTCCCGCCGGGAAGGAATCATGATTCCTTGAACTCCGGGGATCTGCATCAAATCAGCCGCCAAGCCGGAATATCTTCCGGATCGATTTTTTTTGACGGATAAGATGAGAACCGCTTCTTCCCGGCCGTGAGCGGAATTCATTTCCCATCCGTCTACCGGAGCGAAAGGATGGCTTTTCAGAAGGCATCCGGCAACGGAGTGGGCAATCCTCCGCAGCCATGGCGGAAGCATCCATAATATTTTCTTATAATCTGTTTCTCCCGATAAAGGATCGGTTCCCAGAACAGTCAACTCATTTCTGGGGGAAAATATTTTAAATTTGGCCCGGTTCCGGAACCCCCCTTTTATCCGCGAAGGTTCCGCATTGATACTCCCGGAATAAATCCCGGCTTTCAAAAGACGGTTTTCAAACCGGCTCATCTTTTGGGAAAAGTGAAGGGGATACAGATTTAAAAGTTTTCTCACAATCAATTCTTTCAAGTCATCCGAAAGAGCCTTCACCTCCGCGATCGTGCAGCTCTCATAGGGAAACAAATGATCCCCCCTGCATCGAGCTGATGACACAATACCCCGGCGCACATTATTATTCAAGGAAAAACATCCAAGGTGTAAAAATCCCAATGGTTTTCGTATAACATGGATGATGGTGGATCTGCTTTTCTCGCTTTTCTCGCCTTTCTCACCCTCTCCAGACCAGATAGACAAGATAGACGAAATGGACTATTTTTGTTATTTTCGAACGAATAGACCAGAATAATCAATCGTTCATAAAAAAGGAATAACCGAATGCGGCACGGAAAAATAAAAAAATGCCTTCTCTTTGCAGCTGTATACATGATATGTCTCCCTTTCGTATTTTCAGCCGCCGATTCTGAATCGCAAGCAGCCGCAAGCCTGGAAATCGGAGCGGACTCATTGAGCCGGCGTTTTTTCCGCCCCACCCTTGAGTTCACATTTCCTGCTGGAAACGGACGCATGTATTTTCGTATTGACTATCTTCAAAGACTGAACCGGCGCTTGGAGGGGACAATTGACTTCTGGCTGACCGGGGGATTCAAAAAACATTTGAATGAAAAATTGAATCTCTTTATTGAACTGAACCATATGTGCCGTCATGAAACTTCCCGCTTCAACCCTGAAGTGTTTGATATCAACGAAACTGCGGCAGGTTTGTCCTTGGAAGCTGAAAATCTGAATTTTAAACTGGGCGGAGGCCCTTACATTGGGAAAAACCCGGCTTACCGGTATCTTTTATTAGCCGGGGCTCATTGGAGACGGATTTTCCATTCCGACTTTTCGTTAAAAGCTGAAGTCAAAAACATTAATGGTTCGATGATTTTGTATCTAACCGAGCTGGCCTGCGCCGTGCATCCCGGATTGGATCTCTTTTTCCGCCGCGAACGCCGGTACGAATACCCGGATTCTTCTTACCTGGGACTCCGTTTTAAATCCCTGTCTCAAATTCCCGGCAGTATTGATAAGCTCAGTTCCCGGTTAAATGCAGTTATTTTCGACCGCCGGCATAAAGTCGAAGCGGATAATGAATTCATCCTCACTTTATACCAAAAAAAGAATAAGCGGCTTATGCTGGAGATCACAGCTCAAATTCCCGTTTTAGACACAGAGAACTTCCTGGGCCCGTTCCGGCCGGATGAAATCAGTTACCCCCTCTCGATGGAATATGAATATAAAATTCACCGGAATCTTCGTCTTCTGGTTTACGGGCGCTATGTCAATTCCATGCCGGTGGATAGCGCTCTCCCTTACCGGGAATATCTGGGAATCGGTGTGGGATTCCGGAATCAGGCTTATTTTGACCGGTTGTCAAAACCTTTCCGCATTCATTTCCGGGGCGGAACAAACTTCTCCAAAGAGAAATTCGCAGAGCTGAAAGCGGGTTTGAATACCCGGCCGGATAAGACTATCTGGGGTACGGAATCCAGGCTTCACTTTTTGGGGGATATTCTGAATGTACGGTGGGATATTTTTTTTGAGTTCGGCTCATCCATACGCATCCGCCCCCTGCTGTCTTGGGCAAAAACCTGGGACCTCTCCACCCATTTGTCCCATACCCGCCTTTTCGCCGGAATTGAACTGCTGAAATGGTTCTAAACCGCCGGTTTCGTTTTTTCCCTGACGGCAAAACTCACCACGAAGCAACCGGTGTTTTTCTATTCATAACGCAGGGCGGCCGCCGGGTTGGCGGAGGCGGCCCGGAGGGTCTGGAAAACAACCGAGACCAGGGCGGCCGCCAGAGTCAGCCCCCCGGCAATTAAGAACGGCTCCACTCCGATAGACGTCCGGTAGGCAAAGCCCTGCAGCCAGCGTGCGGCGGCGTAATACGCGGCCGGCCAGGCCAGCAGGTTGGCCGCCAATACCCAGCGGGTGTAGTTTTTGGTTAAGAGCGATACAATCCCCAGGGAACTTGAGCCCAGCGCCTTGCGGATGCCGATTTCCTTGGTCCGCTGCTCCACACTGTAGGATGCCAGGCCGAATATCCCCAAACCAGCGACAAATACCGTCAGCAGACAAAAAGAAACCAGCAGGTGAGCCAAACGCCGTTCGGATTCATAGGATAAGTAATCCAGTTCATCCACAAAGGCATAATCAAAGATCTGCCCGGGCAGCATTTCAAACCAAGTTTCCCGGATCTGGGCCAAAACTTCGGTTTCTCTCCCCTTCGGCAGCCGCACCACCAGATTCCGGGAGGCCGCGTCCGCGGCATGCAGCACTACCGGAAGAATCCTGGAATGAATGGAATTGGTATTCCAATCCTTAACCACTCCAATCACCCGGAATGCTTCATCATTGCGGAAAAGAATTTGGCCCACCGGATTCTCCAGGCCGAATTCCTCCGCGGCCCGCTGATTGACCAGGATGCTTTTCTCGTCGGCCGTACGGCCTTCTTCAAAATTGCGGCCGGAGGCAACCTCCAGCCCCATGGCCGGCACAAACCGGGCATCCACGCTTTGGGTCTGGGCCATGTCTCCCTTTTCTTCGCGGGTTGTCTCGGTTTTATAGATACCGACATTGCGGTTATTGCCATACGGAAAACTGCCCGCGTACGAAGCATCGACCGCATCGGTGCGGTTTAAGATCTGATTCCTGAGAATGACTGCGTTTTTGAGCTTGTCTCCCTCCGGATTTTTCAAAAGGATCAATCCCTGCCGGTCATATCCCGGATCCCGCATTTCGGTGTAGCGGATCTGTTTGAGCACCACCATGGTCCAGGCGATAAGGATTACCGCGATGAAGAACTGCACTCCCACCAGGATCCGGCGCAGTCCGGAGCGGGACATTCGGCCCGGGCCGCGCGAACGGAACACCACCGCGGCAGGGAATCGGGACATCAGAAAGGCCGGGTAAGATCCAGCTAAAAATCCTACCAGCAGCGCCAGCCCCAGAATACCGGGCAGGAGCCAGGGGGTGGAAAAAATACCGATATTGAGCGCCATCCCCAGGTACTGATCGAGCCGGGGCTTGAATAACACAAACAGCCCCATGCCTAACACCATGGCGGCCCCGCTCAGGAGCAGGGATTCCATCAAGAACTGCCGCATCAGCTGGCGGCGGTTGGCCCCGCAGGTTTTGCGAACACCGACCTCTTTCAATCGGCCGGATATCTTGGCGGTGGAGAGGTTGATGAAATTGATGGAGGCGATGATCAGGATAAGCAGGGCGGTGACCGCGAAAACAGCGATCCGGGTGATACCTCCCCCGGAGACAGCGATATCATTGTTCATGCCGTGGACGGCATTGTCGATATAAATCCGGCCGAAGGGCTGCAGATAGTAGGAGGCATCCTTCTGCTTCTCGGATAAATTCGCCCGGGCCAGTGCGGTGATCTTCTCCTCTACGGCTTTTGAATCGGCGTGTTCCTGCAGCAGAACAAAAGTGGTGAAAGAGCCCCAGCTGTCCCACCGGGTGAGGGCATCCGCGTGCGTTTGGTTCAACGTGGCAAAGGATATAAGCATGGGTGTGCGGAGCACGGTGTTGGACGGAATATTTTTCATAATGCCGGTGATTTTAAAGTCATGCGTCTTGCCGATGGTCATCCGCAGCATTTGGCCGACAGGATCATTATCGCCGAAAAGCCTTTCGGCCGTGGCTACATCGATGACAACGCTGAAGGGGTCATTTAACGCTGTATCCGGATTGCCTCGCTGCAGCGGCACATGGAATAATGTGAAAATCTCCGGCTCCGCGATATAGACCCGCTTGAGATCGAATTCCCGGTTATTGGTTTCCAGCGCCAAGTTATGCCACCGCAGCACGCGGAAGCTCTCTCCCACTTCAGGAAGGGAATCCTCACAGGCCGGCCCCAAGGGTCCGCCGACAACCGCATTGGTTATCACCTGGCCGCCCATGGGGATGCGTCCGTTTATCCGGTGGATACGGTCTTTGAGCGGATGCATGTTTTCAAAGGTCAGTTCATGAATGACAAACCCGGCCATCAGCAGGCAGGCCGCCAGTCCGACCGCCAAGCCGGTGATATTTAAGAATGCGTATTTTTTGTTGCGGAGAATATTGCGGTAAGCGATTTTAAGATAATTTTTCAGCATAGCCTCTCTCCCAGTTAAGTTTCCGGCGTCATTTCAAATTCACTAGCAAAGACGCACTCTCAAAGACGCACTCTACGGCGAAAAAGTTGCCAAAATTGAGCTGTTAGTTAGTTTGAATGATGAACGGGCCAGGATTGCCGCAGACGACGGCATTCTTTAATTCAATGTCGTCCCGAGGAGTGAAACGACGAGGGATCCCTGGCGGCTTCGTCTTGGCGGTTGGCCCCGCTTTCACGAGGCAGAAAGGGATTGCCACGGCTTGCTGATGCAAGCCTCGCAATGACAAGGGGCATGTCTTCCCGAGGAATGAAACAACGAGGGATCTGTAGGTGCTTCGGCCAGAACGTACCATGAACCGAAAAGACGATGCAGAAACAGTTCCCTCGCTTCGCTCCTCAGGACCCCAGCGGCGAAGGATCTCAAGCTGCCCTGCAAATCTCAAATCTAAAATCAGTAAACCATTCGGCGTTTTTCTGCGTCTATAGCATATAGCCATATAAATTTCTTTGATTTTTAAGCAGTTTTGAATGCTGCGCATTGGAGGACATCAAAATGGGCATGGATAGAAAAATTGAAAAGAAGAAATGGCCCCCCAAACGGATCATCACCTATGTGGGAACCGCGGTCTTTATATTATTTATCGGATATATTTTTCTTTTCCAGATGGGAACTTCATCCCTTAATGTAAAAACCGAGCGCATCACCATTTCCCCGGTCAGCCGCGGACCCTTTCAGGAATTCATTCCAGTGATGGGAAATGTCATGCCGGTCAATACCTATTATCTCACCGCGGCTGAAAGCGGCCGGGTGGAGGAGATATACGCCGAGGCCGGTTCCATGGTGGAAAAGGGGGGTAAAATCCTCAAACTGGCCAATACCAACCTGCTTCTGGATATCATGTGGCGGGAAGCTGAACTCTTCCAGCAGAGCAACAACCTCCGCAACACCCGCCTGGCCATGGAGCAGTACCAGCTGCAGCTCCGGGAGAGCCTGGCCGATATTGAAAACCAGCTTCAGCAGCAGCGCCGCCGGTATGAACGCTATAAGGAACTTTTTGATGAGCGATTGATATCCCGCCATGAATACGAATTAGCCAAAGATGAATATGACTACCTGGTTAAAAGAAGAGATTTAGCTCTGGAGAGTCAAAAGAAAGAATTGGAATTCCGCCGGTCCCAGGTAAGAGCTTTGGAAGAATCTCTGGAACGGATGCAGGTGAATCTGGGGGTGGTTAAAGAAAAACAGGCCAACCTGACCGTGCAGGCCCCGGTAACCGGTCATCTGACGTCTTTGTACGCGGAAATCGGGCAGTCTAAAAGCTCCGGAGAACGGCTGGGGCAGATTGATATATTGGATGGATTCAAAGTCCGGACCGGTATCGACGAACATTATATTTCCCGGGTGGAGAAGGACCGGACCGGAACTTTTGATTTCGCCGGTGCCGCCTATAAATTAGTTGTGGATAAAATATATCCTGAGGTGGTGGAGGGCCGGTTTGAAGTGGATATGCAATTCACGGACAAAACCCCTCAGGGAATCACAAGGGGGCAGACCCTTCACATCCGGCTGGAACTGGGAAGTGTTTCCGAAGCCCTGTTGCTTCCCCGGGGAGGATTTTTTCAGTCCACAGGAGGCAACTGGGTATATGTGCTGAATGAATCCGAAAACACAGCGGAAAAGCGGGATATAAAAATCGGGCGCCAGAATCCGGAAGTATTTGAAGTTCTGGAAGGCCTGAAGCCTGGAGAAAAAGTCATCACATCTTCATATGAGAGTTTCGATAATATCGATCGTTTAGTTTTGAAATAACATGAATATTTCAGGGAAAAAAGGAGAAGAGCTAATGATTAAAACCGTCAACCTTAAAAAAATTTACACCACGGAAGACGTGGAAACCACGGCACTCAATGATGTCAACCTGGAAGTCAAGGAGGGAGAATACGTCGCGGTCATGGGGCCCTCCGGCTGCGGAAAATCGACCCTGCTCAATCTGCTGGGCCTAATCGACAAGCCTTCATCCGGAGAATACTGCTTCCTGGATGAAGAAGTATCCGGGTATTCGGAAAGACAGCGGGCCAATCTCCGCAAATCCAATATCGGATTCGTTTTCCAGAGTTTTAATCTCATAGATGAACTGACCGTCTTCGAAAACATCGAGCTGCCCCTGCTGTACCTGGGTTTTTCCTCTTCGGAAAGAAAAAGCCGGGTGGAAGAAACCATGGATCATATGGGCATCATGGCCCGGAGAAACCATTTTCCCCAGCAGCTCTCCGGCGGTCAGCAGCAGCGGGTGGCCGTGGCCCGGGCGGTGGTGGCCCGGCCGAAATTGATCCTGGCTGACGAGCCTACCGGAAATCTGGATTCCGAACACGGGGACGAAGTCATGAATATCCTGGGCAACCTGCACGAGGACGGCACCACCATTGTCATGGTCACCCACTCCCCCATGTATGCAGAATATGCCCACCGGATCGTCCATCTTTTTGACGGCCAGATTGTGTCGGAGAATATACAGAAAGAACCCAAGGAACTGAAAATTTAAATTTCATTATGAGCTCGATTCTTCGTTGTTGCGTTCCTCGGGATGACAACTTTTTGCTTGGGACAGCCGTCATAAATAGGTAAGGAGAGACAGATCATGCTGAAAAATTATCTCAAAGTTGTCTGGCGCAACATCAAACGCCACAAAGGGTATTCCTTTATCAATATCGCCGGTTTGGCCATAGGCCTGGCTTGCTGCCTGCTCATCTGTATCTGGGTACTGGATGAATTAAGCTACGATAAATTTCATGAGAACGCCTCCAATCTTTACCGGGTGGAAGAAAACCAGTTTTATTCCGGACGGACTTATCATGTCACCGTTACCCCCTATCCATTGGCTCCCGCACTGGTGGAGGAAATTCCGGAAATCATCGACGCCGCCCGCTATGTCTGGGCGGGAGGCCGGCTGTTCCGGTACGGCGAACAGGCCTTTTATGAAAACAGCGTGCGGGCGGTGGATCCGTCTTTTTTAAAAATGATGTCCTTTCCCCTGATCCGCGGCAATCCGGATACGGCCCTGGATTCGCCGTTTTCTCTGATTCTCTCCCGGGATCAGGCCGGGAAATACTTCGGGAACGAAAATCCCATCGGCAAAGTTATAACCGCCGACAATCAGCATGAGCTCACAGTGACCGGTGTCATGGAAAATATCCCGCATAATTCCTCCCTGCAGTTTGACATGCTGGTTGCCTATGAGCTGCTGGAAAGGCTGGGCGCCACCAACCCGAGTTTCGGCACCAATTCCATCACCACCCTGGTTCAGCTGCAGGACGGCGTCCCTATGGAACAAGTTAATCCCAAAATAAAGGGATTCATTAAAGAGAGAGTGCCCGAAACCACCACCGAACTGATGCTCATGCCTTATACCCGCCTGCATCTGCACGCTTACTGGGGATACAAAAATGACCCCGGAGCGGTTCAGTACGTCTATATTTTTTCCATTATCGCCGCCTTTGTTCTTCTCATCGCCTGTATTAATTTTATGAACTTGTCCACAGCCCGCTCCGCCAACCGGGCCAGGGAAGTGGGGCTTCGTAAAGTGGTGGGAGCAGCCAAAAGCCATCTGATCCGGCAGTTTTACGGGGAATCCATAATTTTCGCTTTAATCGCCATGGTCTTCGCCGCCGGCATCACCACCCTGCTGCTGCCGGCTTTCAGCACCCTCTCCGGCAAGGAACTGTCCTGGACTGTCGCCGGAGCCGGAACTCTGGCCGGAGGGCTGCTGCTGATTGTGATCATCACCGGCCTGGCAGCCGGCAGTTACCCCGCTTTACTGCTGTCCTCCCTGCAGCCGGCCCGGGTGCTCAAAGGCCGGACCGGAACCAGTACCGGCAGCGCCCGGTTCCGAAAAATCCTGGTGGTGGTGCAGTTTTCCCTGTCCATTCTGCTTATTATCGGCACAGTGGTGGTATATAAACAGCTTAAATACATGCGCAGCCGGGACCTGGGCTGGAATTCGGAACACCTGATCTATGCGTCTCTTCCCCGGGAGGCCGGGGATGTATACACCCCCCTTAAACAGGCGCTGAAACAGGATCCCCGGGTTATGCAGGTGTCCGCTGCCAGCCATCTGCCTTCAAGTATCGGCAGCAACTCCAGCGGAGTCGACTGGGAAGGGAAAGACCCGGACCTGCGCGTTCTCATCGGACAAACCTATGTGGATTATGACTATGTCCCGGCATCGGGGATTGAAATTAAGGAAGGCCGTCATTTTTCCCCCGAGTATCCCTCCGATGTCCGTAACGGATTTTTAGTTAACGAAGAAACGGCTGCTTTAATGGAAAAAGAATCCGTGGTGGGGGAACGCTTCCAGTTTGGGGGAATTGACGGAAAAATCGTGGGGGTTATGAAAAATTTTCATTATTCCTCCATGCGAACGAAAATAGAGCCGCTGGCGGTCATCCTGGCCCCGGATAATGTGCAGTTCCTGCTCATCCGCATCCCTCCCCATGATATTTCCGGTTCGGTGGATTTCATTCAGAAAACCTGGAAAAAAATCATCCCGAATTATCCCCTGGAATATCATTTCATTGACGAGAATTTTGACCGGATGTACCGGTCGGAGTCACGCATGGGAACCCTGCTGAATGTGTTTGCCGTCCTGGCGGTGGTCATCGCCTGCCTCGGGCTTTTCGGTCTGGCCTCCTATACAGCGGAGCAGCGAACCCGCGAAATCGGAATCCGCAAAGTTCTGGGCGCGGGTGTTCCCCGGATTTTGGTTTTAATCACACGGGATTTTTTCCTGCTGGTATTTCTGGCGAATCTGATTGCCTGGCCTGCGGCCTATCTGATCATGACCAGCTGGCTCAAAGGCTATGCCTACCGAACAAATCTGAATATCGGATTGTTTGCCGCCGCCATGGGGATCGCCCTGCTGGTCGCGGTTATATCCGTGGGATACCAGTCCTTCCGGGCCGCCACCCGGAATCCCGCGGACGCAATACGGTATGAATGATTCCCCGGTCTTTCAGCAACCAAATCCGGAGTTTTTTCGTCTTAGTGATGAGGCGGGTTCGCCACCCGCAACAAATGAAAATGGCACCACATGTCATCCCGGGCAGAGCGAGGGATCCGTTCCGGCATCGTCTGGGCAATCGGTATCGCACGATTCAGACGAAGCACTCAGGGATTCCTCGTCGCTGTGCTCCTCGGAATGACATGGCTTGGACATTTTCATAGTAATAAGTCAGGCTATTTTCGAACTGAAGAGGAGTAATAAATGCAGCTAAAAGAGCTTTTGAAGTCCCTTAAAGACAAAAATGAGCCCATTCTGCTGAGCGACAGCCGCAAAGATTGGGAGGCTGAAGTCCTTCTGGAGGAACTTCCGGAGCCCCGGCTTAAAACCCAGGTGCATATGCAGTCCGGGCTATACATTGCGGAAATCAACGGAGGTGGATATCTGGGGCGGGTTTTATACCGGATTAAATCTAAAGACCCGGCTTGATGTCTGTTTTCGCACACATCCTGTTCGCCTCTGCAACAAAAAGCAGAGAGTCATGGGGGGTTCGGAGACGGCGGCCCGGGCCGTTATCGCCCGGCCCAAGCTCATTCTGCCGGATGAGTTCACCGGAAACCTCAGCTCCAAAGAAGGGAAGGATATCATGGAACCGCTTAAGGAGCTCAACCAGAATGGCACCACCATCATTCAGGTGACCCGCTTAAAAGACAACGCCGCCTGCAGGGAACGGATCATCAATTTCTTTGACGGCTGGCTTGAAGATAAGGAGGATGAACATGCCGCATTATAAAATTCTGCTCACGGTGCTGCTCATAATTTGTTTTCTGCTGGCTCCCGCCGGCTTGCTGTCCCAGGAAAAAGTCCTGCCGCTTTCACTTAAAGATGCGGTGGTCAAAGCCATGGAGAACAACCTGGACATCGCGGTTGATGTGCTGACTCCGGAACTGGCCGACATCTCGGTCATCTTCGCAGGAGAAAAGTTTCTTCCCCGTCTCAGTTTCGGGTACAGCCAGGAACGGACCAACTCCCCTTCTTTTTCCTGGATCGAAGCCGCCGGCAACATTTCAGCCGATTTCAATGATTACCAGGCTTCCCTTAGGCAGTTGGTGCCCACCGGGGGAAATTTAACGGTTTCCATGTATTCTTACACCTATGAAAGCAATCAGAAATTTCAAACCATAAATCCCCGCTACGGCAGCACCCTCCGGTTTAATTTCACCCAGCCGATTCTGAAGGATTTTGGATTTAAAACCAGCCGCAGGGAAATCCGCATCGCTCAGAATTTCTTCAATAAATCGGAAAGCGATTTCAAGCAGCAGGTCATCAACACCGTCTACAGCATCGAAGAAGCCTATTGGAACCTGGTCTACAGCCTGGACGACCTCAAAGCCAAGCAGCAGTCCCTTAAATTAGCCCAAGACCTGCTGGAAAAAAACAAGCGGGAGGTGGAGGTCGGCATGCAGGCGCCCATCGAAGTCCTGACTGCCGAATCCGAAGTCGCCACCCGCGAAGCCGACATCCTGCACGCCCAGGCTCAAGTGGAGAACAGCCGGGACTCTCTGGCCACCCTGCTTAATCTTCAAAACACAGAGGAACAGATCCTGAAAATTATCCCGGAAGACAAACCGTTATTTAAAGAAAAGCGGGTAACCATGGATGAGGCCCTGGCCGCGGCCCTGGTCAACCGGCCCGATCTTAAATCTCTGGAATTTACGGTTGAAAACAGAAATATCGACCTGGGATACGCCAAAAATCAGCTGCTTCCTGATTTAAGCCTGAACGCTTCTTACTGGAGCCCCGGTATTTCCGGAAGCCAGATCATATACAAGAACAACAATCCCCTCACGGGGGAGATCATCAATGTCATTCCCGGCGACGCCTCCCAGGCCCTGGCCGACAGCTTCAATTTTGAATACAACAACTGGTCGGTCGGCCTTACCCTGACCATCCCCACCAGCATGGTCTTTACCCGCGCCCAGCACGCCAAAGCCCAGGTGGAGCTCAAACAAGCGGAAGCCGATCTCAAGCGACAGAAAAAGCAGGCCTTTCTGGAAATCCGTAATGCCGTCCGTGCGGGCCAGTCCAACTACAAACGGGTGCAGGCCTACAAAAAAGCCCGCGAACTGGCGGAACAAACCCTGGCCGCGGAGGAAAAAAAGCTGGAAGTGGGCTTATCCACTAATTACATGGTTCTGCAGCTCCAGCGGGACCTGGCCGACACCAAAAGCGCGGAACTCCAGGCGCTCATCGACTACAACCTCTCCCTCGCCGCTTTGGAAAAAGCTCAAGGCACCACCCTGGACAAGTGGGATATCTCCATGCGTAATTTTTGGTGATACCGCTATTAAAAAATACTTCAGCTTGGCTGATTTAAAGCCAAGAAAATAAAATAATTATGAAATTCTCTTCAGGGGCGGGAAATGCTTAAAAGTGATTTTTTAATATAAAAATAGGCTTTAAGACATTCCTGTGTTTTTTTCTTACTTAAAGCCAGTAAGGTCGTAAAACCAGTAAGATCGGCTTTATTTAAAATTGATAATAAGAATTATCCTGTTAGAATCAATTTTTTGCCCAAAAAATCTCTTCTAAGCAAAGTGCTCCAGGGAGAGGAAAAATCTATGTTATTTAAATTCAATAATTTAACTCAGCCAGGGCACTTAAAAAACCGCCTTAATAGTCAGTTCTTGTTGACGGAGTAAGTTCTCAATATATATCATAAAAGATAATGTCGCAGTATTTTCTCGGCATAAGCTATAAGAGGAGGCTTTATGAACGATGACCCCCTAAAAACAGCGCAGCAGTGCCGGCACTACGCCATGTGCAAAATCGATTATTTAAAAACCGGATTATGCCCCTCCGGGCCCAAAAAACGCTTCACCGCTTATTATCCTCAGGGAAGAATGGATATTTATGCCGCTTTAAAACAAAACCTGATCCCTTTGACCAAAGGACTTGTCGATATCGCGGAAACCTGTACCTTATGCGGAATCTGCGACAGGCAGTGCCATTTTATAACCGGGATGAAACCAGTAAAAGTAATGAAAAGCCTTAAGCAGGAGGTCAAATCCCGGCTCAATAAGGGAGAAAAAATTCAGCCGCCTCCTGAAGACAGCCTCCTGGGAAAACTGCAGAAAATTACTGGAAGGGATGGGGCGACTAATGACCCGGCCGTGCTCATCACCTATTCAGACGACCCTTACCCCTTGAAGGAACGGGAAATGCCCCGGGGTGTGGTCCTCCCCGGTTCAACCGAAGAGACAGCTGCCGTAGTTAAACTGGCAGTACGGGAACAAATCCCCTGGGTTGTGCGCGGAAACGGCGCCAGCGTATATGGAATGGTTTTCACTTCCGGTATCGTCATCGACATGAACCGCATGCAGGATATTGAAATCGACCCGGAAAACTGGACCGCGGCCATTGGTGCGGGCGTAACTTCATTCGACCTGCAGCAGGCAGTCCGGCGGGAGGGCTTCCGGGTGAACACGGCAGAGCCGGCAGCCACTGTCTGCGGGAATATCATCTGCACCGGCTTGTTCTCAACCTGGGGTGCGGCCTACGGGACCATGGACGACAATTTCGTGGACATGGAATTCGTGGATAAGAAGGGGCGCATATTTCATTTGAGCGACCCGGATGCTCCCAATCTGTATGCCTACGAACACAAAGTGAAATCCCCGCCCGGTATCTGCACCCAGGCGAAGGTCCCTTTGTATCCGGTCACTGAAGATGAGGAATGCCTGCTGGTTCCTTTTTCCGATTTTGACTCCGCAGTTCATCTGGCGCGCGAACTTAATGTACGGCGTATAGGCTTATCCATAGCTGTCCTCGGTCCCCACTACATCGCCGCATTTCTTTCTCCCACCCTCGAACTTTCCCAGCGTCTGAAAGAAAACCTGGGCAGGATAATGGGCATCGAGTCCGCGGTGTTCGTAGTAACCGATGCCCACGGCCGCAGGGCCGTAGAAGAAATGGCCGGCCCCGTGATTGACCAAGGCCTGCTCCGCACCCTCATGCTGGGTCTCCCCCGGCTTTTGGATAAGAACTGGCTTGATTTTCTTGAGACGTATCAAAGCGACCGTCCTCCTTATGAAATTCTGTGCGATCCGGACGCGGCCCCGCTTCTCGAAACCATACTGCAGCCTTCGCCGGAAACAGCAGCCCAAACTATTGATGAAGACCTGCGCGGTTTTTATACGTCGCTGTTTAAAAATCCCGAATACACCGACGGAGTCTGGCTCAGCATGTACCGAATCGTCTCCTCCCGAATGTGCCGCCATAAACACGTTTTTGCCTTTCTCATCTATCTTCCTCCAGACGATCTCGAGCTCATCAACCATATCAATTCCACTTTCGCCGATACCGCCGAAGAATTCGGCATCGACTATGACTTTGGGTTTATTACGCCAATGGATATGGGAAAAAGAGCTGTTTATGAATACGATTATTATATCGACCAGGCATCATCCGAAGAAAAGAAAAAGGCGGGAAAAGCCATGGAACGCCTGGTTCCATGGCTGGACAAGCTGGCGATGGAAAAAACCGGAGTCACCTGGATTAAAACTTTTTTCTCTCAGGGATGCGTGCGCAAGAACGGTTTTTTTTACCAGGGATTCCACAGCCGGAAACCTCATGAGTGATTCTAAAAAAGAAACGGTTTTTCTGACGGGAAGCACGGGATTTCTGGGCAGCCATATCGGCTCTGAACTTCTCCGTAAAGGAGAAACCGTATATTTTTTGGTGCGTGCGGACAACCGCCGCTCCGGTTCCGATCGTTTGAACCAAATGCTCGATTGGCATGGAATCAATCCCAAGGCGAAAAGAAACGCCAGAGTGATAGAAGGCGGATTGGATGACCCTGGGATGGGAATGGATCCATCACAAAGGGGACAGGCCGGAAGCCGAATCACCCGGATCATCCACTGTGCTTCAGATACCTCTTTTTCCGAACGCAAACGCAGACAGGTCTGGAAAGCTAATGTGGAAAGCCTCGAAGAATTGATGGATTTTGCCGCCCAAAGCAAATGCCAAAGGTTTATCCATCTCAGCACCGCTTATGCCGCGGGCCGCCGCAGCGGTATCTGCAGAGAAGAATTTGTGAAAGAGAAGGAATTTTTCAATGTATATGAAGAATCCAAAGCCGCCGCGGAAAACTATCTGGAAAGCCGCTGCTGTGAGGAAAACATCCGCCTGACTATAATCCGGCCCTCCATTGTGTACGGGGATTCCCGGACCGGAAGGACGCTTCGTTTCAACGCCCTTTATTACCCGGTTAAGGCCGCCCTTTTCCTGAAAAAAATCTACAGGGAAGACATCCTTAAGCACGGCGGGAAAAAAGCCGCAGCTGCTGGGGTTAAAATCAAAAGCAATGGAGCCGTCCAGCTCCCTCTGCGCATCGCAGTAAATGATAACGGAGGAGTCAATTTGATTCCCATCGATTTTTTGGTAAATGCTTTTTTTGCGGTTACGGAAAATCCAGACAGCGAAGGAATTTTCCATATCGTCAACTCCCGGCTTACACAAATCAAAGATATCATCACATTCGCCTGCCGCCAATTTAAATTGGAAGGAATCCGGCCCTGCAGCCCGGAAGATTTAAAAAATAATCCCCGGAATTCTCTGGAACGGCTTTATGAACGCTATCTGGAAGCCTATATCCCTTACATGCGGGACACCCGGATTTTCTCAGCAGAAAAGACCGCCCCACTTCTCGAGCGCGAGGGTATCGCTTGTCCTGAATTCAGCGAAATTCTTTTCCGGAGGTGTATGGCCTACGCGGATAAACAAGGATGGTCCTGATTTGGATTTAAATCGCTCTTGGAACTTGGATAAAAAACAAGCGGTTGAATTACAGAAGACATTATCGAAAAAAAGCATCAAACAAACCCGGGAGGGAGAAGTTCGTAAAATCGCAGAAGTGGATGCCAAATACGAAAGAAAGACAGAAAGGACATAATGCGCAGTGCTGATTTTTCGGCTACCCGGAACTAAATCTTTTCGAAATCCGAATCTCCGCTGCCCGGGTTGTTTTGGCAAAGATTTTGAAAACAAACACCCATTTTGTTTTATCTGTTTGGCTACAGCACTGCTTTCACTGGAAAACCTCGAAATGCTCAGGATAAGGCAGAAAAAGAGTTTGAGAAGAGGAGAATAGAAGTAGATGATTCCAGGACCTGGGGAAAAATATTAAAAGAACTCTTGCATGAATTTGCCCGGGAGGAAAAAGAAGAACTGAAACTGAACAGCCAGATATGGAATTGATTTATGGAAGTTAGTTGGCAAAAATGGAAAATATGGGAGGAAAGTAATGGAACATATTTTGTGGTGTACCGGCCATGAACTAAAAATTAAAAATGCAGTAAAAGCCCAGGGAAGTTTTGTCTATGATCAGGAGGGTGATTGTTACCTGGACCTGGAATCCGGGGTCTAGGTGACACCTCTTGGCCACAGTAATCCCCGGGTAAGTCAGGCAATTTCTGACCAAGCGGCGAAAATTATCCACTGTGGTTATTACAATGGCAGTAAAATTGTGGATGCTGCAGCGAGAGAATTACTAAAAATAACGGGAATTAACCGAGGAAAAAGTGTATTTCTTTCCTCTGGCAGTGAAGCGGTTGAATTCGGGATTAAAGCTACACATAAAGCAACAGAAAAAAATAAGTTATTGAGGCTGCACGATTCTTTTTAGGCTCGTATGGAGCTGCTGGAGATAAACAAAAGGAAGCCTGGCACATCCTGGAGTGGACTGTTTGTCAGGGCTGTCCCGAAAAGGAAAAATGTAAACTGGATTGCCCGGTTTTGGGGGATATCCCCTATTCAGACCTGGGGAGCTTTGTCTTTGAGCCGGGTAGTGCCGGTGGACTCGTCAAATTCCCACCCCAACCTTTCATTGATAACCTGGTCCAGTTATTCCGGGAACACGGCGGGCTTATCCTGGCAAATGAAGTTACCACGGGTATAGGGAGATCCAGAAGGTGGTTTGGCTTTCAATACTATAATTTTCAGCCCGACCTTGTTGCCATGGGGAAAGGTCTTGGGAATGGATACCCGGTAAGCGCTACAGTTATGACCGGGGAGGTTGCAAAAAAGCTTTTTATTATCAGCAGTCTCATCAGAACGATCCCCTGGGCTGCAGGGTTGTAGTAGAGGCCATCGATATTATTAACGAAAAAACCTGATAAAAAGGTCCCGGGGAAAGGGAAAATACCTTTTGGAAAGGATAAAAGAAATTTTTTCCTGCTATGATTTTGTAAAAGAAATACGTGGTCGAGGCTTGATGATTGCTCTGGAATTTTCCGGCCCGGAGAACAGGGAAGCAGCATATCTGCACCGGGAGCTTTTTAACAAAGGTTTTATTGTTTCCCTGCGTCCTGGCCATAATGCCCTTCGCATTGATCCCCCTTTAAATATTGAAATAAAGCACCTGGATTCATTTCTGCACGAATTGGAAAAAATACTGGCCTTTTACCAAGAGTAATACGTATTTCCTCGCCCGGGATTTCCTTGAAATCTCTAAAAAGGAAGGGAGGCGATTTGGTGATAAACGGGAGACACTCCTTTGGGATGTCCCTCGGCGCCAGGTCGTCTTCACCACCCCCAAAAATGCTGCGTCTTTTCTTCCGTTTCAAGCGAAAGCTTCTCGATTCGCTCTGTCTCTCTGCGGTGCGAACACTTGTGAAATACCTGCACACTGTCACAGCCTTTGAGATCATGCCGGGCGTTGTTGCTGTGATTCAGACCTTTGGCGATCGCATCAACTTCCATCCTCACATTCATGTCTTGATTACTGAGAGAGGCACAGCCCCGGATGGCGCCTTTCACCATGTCTCCCGTTTCCATGACGAGGTTATCCAGGAAATCTCGACCCATGAGGTCTTTTCCCTGCTTTTGCGGAAAAGCTCAGCTGAGATGATCCGCAAAGTTTACGGAGTTGATCCCTCCTCTGTCCATCCTGTGAAGGCCGGATGTCCATTATTTCTTTCTTAGCCTGGCCTATTCAAGGGCCGGGGGGTTGAGCCTGCTTTCTTCGGGTGCGGCGGCGCAGCAGGCCGGAGCGTGAGGATAAGTGATGGCGGATGGGCATAACCGCGGAGTTGATTTCTTCTGTTCGAAGTGAGTGGTCGGGGAGAGCGGATTTGAACCGCCGACCTCCTGCTCCCAAGGCAGGCGCGCTAACCAAGCTGCGCTACTCCCCGATGCGGATCTCCGGAGAAAAGGAGCTCCTCCGGAAAATCGAGCCTTATTATCACTCTTTTCACTAAAAGTTTCAACCGGGTTCTCCTCACATCGCCGCCCCGCCGCTGCGAAGGATTCTGCTTGTTTAGATTTAATGATGCGGCATAAACCCTCCCGGACGATGCCGTCAGGGATTCCCGGACCCTTCGGTTCTCGGAATGACAGCAGCGGTTATTTCCGGCCGAGGTTTTTTTCGATGGAGGCGCGGTCGATCCGCAGGGTGATGGGGCGGCCGTGCGGACAGACTCCTGGATTGGAAGTCCGGAAAAGCTCCTGCACCAGATACCGCATCTTGTTCATGTGCAGAGGCTCTCCCGCCTTGACGGCGGTTTTGCAGGCCAGTGTGGCCAGCATATGCTTTTTTTTATCCTCGACGTGCCGGGAAGCGGCTTCTTCCAGCAGGGATAAAAACACCTCGCCGGCTTCCCGGGTGGTGAAAATATCCGGAAATTCCTTAAGGGCGTAACTGCTGCCGCCCATGGCGTCCACCTGGAATCCGGTTTCCTCCAGACGTTCACGGTTCTCCTCCAGGCTCAGTTTTTGGGAGGGGGTCAGATCCAAAAGCAAAGGATCCAGGGGGATCTTCCGGGGCCAGCTTTGTTCCCGGTCGATCTTGAGATACTGTTCGAACAGCACCCGCTCATGGGCGTTATGCTGGTCGATGATCAAAAGGCCCTCTTCATCCATAGCCACAATATAGAGATTCAGGTACTGGCCCAGCACTGAAGGCCCTGTATCCGCTTCTTTTCCCCAGGGGGTGAACCAATCTGCGGCATCAGGGCCTGCGGACGGCTGCCGGTGCGGGGGGAAAAAAGCCGGCGGTTCCTCCTGGATTTGAGGGGAAGGCGGTTTCACCGCCCGGCGCTCTTCGTCCGGGCGGAAGGGCGAGCCCTTCTTGATACCCATTTCCCTGAGAACGGCGTTTTCAAGGGCCCGATGAACCAGCCGGAACATCCGGCGGCTGTCGCGGAAGCGGACTTCCGACTTGGCCGGATGGACATTGACATCCACCTCCCCCGGCGGCATATCGATAAAAAGAAAGGCTTCGGCAAAAGTGTTTTTCTCCATGAAAGGCTGATACGCCTGATTTAAGGCCGCCTGCAGGGTTTTATCCCCCACCGGCCGCCGGTTTATGAAAAAAAACTGATAGCGGCGGTCACGCCGGCCGGAAGGCGGCCGGGACGCCATTCCCTTGACCGCTGTCTCCTCATCCCGGTATTGAATATCCATTAAATGTTCCAGCTTCTCCCGGCCGTAGATCTGGTAAATCCGTTCTTTCAGCCCCTCCACCGAAGGATATGAAAAAACGGTACGTTTTCCGTGCCGCAAGGTGAAGCTCACTTCTGGATAGGCCAGAGCCGCATAGGTTAAATACTTGACCGCCCGGGACAATTCGGCCCTTTCCGAGCGCAGGAATTTTTTCCGCGCCGGCAGGTTGAAAAACAGATCCTTCACTTCAATCCGGGTCCCCCGGGGAAAGGCCGTCTCCTCCGTACGAATGGCTTTACCGGCCTCCCGCTCAAGCCAAGTCCCCTCCCGTCCGTCTTGATAAGCTGTTTTCATACTGACCCGGGAAACCGCCGCGATACTGGACAACGCCTCGCCGCGGAAACCCAGGGTCTCAATGCGTTCCAGGTCATCCGCCTGAGAGATCTTGCTGGTGGCATGACTTTCAAAACAAAGAGCCGCGTCCGCAGGGGTCATCCCGGTCCCGTTGTCGCTGACCCGGATCAGCCGCTTGCCGCCGTTCTGGAGCTCCACCCGGACTTCCGCGGCTTCCGCATCCAGGGCGTTTTCCACCAGTTCCTTGACCACGGAAGAAGGCCGCTCTATCATTTCTCCGGCTGCAATCTTATGGAAAACTTCAGGCGGGAGCCTGTGGATCCGGTTTTCTTTTGCTTCAGGTGACATGGCTTTCTTCCATCCGTCCTTCCACTCCATCCATGGAAACGGACGTGATGCGGACTTTGATGTCTTCACCCGGCTCCGTCTGGATTCCGGGAATCTCCACTTCGATATAATTGGGGGTAACCGCCTGAATCCCTCCCCGTCTTTTCCGGACCACCACCGCGTCTAAAAGCCGGCCGGTGAATTTCCGGCGGAAGGCCGTGTTTTTCTCATTGGAAAGCCTGCGGAGACGGACCGCACGCTCTTTGACCGTCTCCGGCTTAACCCGTTTCCAGCTGGCAGCGGGGGTGCCGGGGCGCGGAGAATAGGAAAAGACATGCAGGTAATTCAAAGGAGAAAGTCGGATAAATTCGGCCATGCGTTCAAAATCCGTCTCGGTTTCCCCGGGAAAACCCACAATGATATCCGCTCCCAGAGAGGCGTCGGGCCGGCCGCTGCGGATTTTTCCCAGCAATTCCTGATAGCGGGCGGTGCTGATGCGGCGCCCCATGCGCTCAATGATGCGGTCGGCGCCGTGCTGGAGGGAAAGATGAAAATGGGGGCAGACCCGCGGGCTGGAGGTGATGTAATTCACAAACTCCTCATCCATAAACCGGGGATCGAGGGAACTCAGCCGGATCATTGCCAGGCCCGGAATCGGTTCCAGCTGACGGAGCAAACCGGTTAAAGTGACCGGAGGTTTAAAGTCCCGGCCGTAAAGATTGATGTGCACCCCGGTTAAAACCACTTCGGTGAATCCCTGCGCCACCAGTTCCCGCACCCGCTTCACCACCTCTTCCGGAGAGAGGCTCACACTCTTGCCGCGCACGCTGGGAACAATACAAAAACGGCAGCGGTGATCACACCCGTCCTGGATTTTTATAGGCGGCCGGGCCCGGAACGGACGGTATTCCACCGGCTGCCCCTGAGGAAATTCTTCCATCAGCTCATCCGCCAGCCGGTTCTTGTCCCGGTTGGAGTATACCCGCCAAATGCGGGTATCCTTTAAAAAACGCTCCGGAATCCGCTCCACCAGACATCCGGTGACCACCAGCCGCAAATCCGGGTTTTCGCGGACGGCCCTGCGGATAAAACGGCGGGCGTCCGCATCAGCCCGCGAAGTGACCGTGCAGGTATTGATAATCAGCAGACCGGTTCGGCGGTGATCCGGGTCATAAATCAGACCGTGTTTTTGCAAGGCTTCGGTCCAGGCAAAGGCTTCCGCCTGGTTGGCCCGGCAGCCAAAGCTGCGGACCGAAAAGGAAATCATATCTTGGCTTTGACCTCTTCCGAACTTTTTTCCACCTCGGCGGCCATGTCCAGGCGGAATTTTTTCAGTTGATCCGCCAGGCGCCCGTCCTGCAGCGCCAGGATCTGGACGGCCAGGAGAGCGGCATTGACCGCACCGGATTCTCCCACCCCCATGCAGGCCACAGGGACTCCGCGGGGCATTTGGACGGTCGACAGCAGAGCATCCATGCCGTTGAGAGTGGCGCTCCCCACCGGGACACCGATAACCGGCTTGGAGGTGTGGGCGGCGATCACTCCCCCCAGATGGGCGGCTTTGCCGGCCACGGATATGAAGATTTCGGCCCCGTCCCTCTCCCATTGCTTCACCAGGCGCACCGTCCGCTCCGGAGTGCGGTGCGCCGAACTGACCTCCAGGACAAAAGAGACGCCGAACTTTTTCAGCATACCCAGGCTTCCCTTCACAACATCAAAATCAGATGCGCTTCCTATGACTATTACAACTTTCATGATGTCTCCTCATGTTTGGCTGTTCCGATATCTTTGCGGTAATGCATACCTTCAAACTCGATTTTGGACACAGCGGTATATATTTTTTCCATGGTCTGGGGCAGATTATCTTCACAAGCGCACACATTGAGCACCCGCCCCCCGGATGTGTACAATTTCTCCTCTTCCCTCCGGGTTCCGGCATGAAATATGGTGATTCCCTCCATTTCCTGGGCCGCTTCGATTCCCTTTATCTCTTTTCCTTTTTCATATTTAAGGGGATATCCGCCCGAGGCCAGCACGACACAAGCCGATGGTTTCCGGCTCCACCGGACCTCATGGTCCAGGATATTATCTTCCAGCACCGCCATCATGACATCCACCAAATCCGTCTCCAAACGCAGCATCTGGGGCTGGGTTTCAGGATCGCCGAAGCGGCAGTTGTATTCCAGAACCTTAGGGCCTTTTTCAGTCAGCATCAAACCTGCGTACAACACCCCCTTATACTTGCGGCCTTCCTCCAGCATACGGGTGATGGTCGGAAAAATGACGTTCTTGACCACGTGATTGAACATTTCCCGGCTGATAAACGGGGAGGGAGAAATGGCGCCCATCCCTCCGGTATTGGGGCCGTGGCCACCTTCATAAACGGCTTTATGATCCATGGTGGAGACAAACGGCACCACCTTCACGCCGTCCGAGATAACAATAAAAGACGCTTCCTTGCCTCGAAGAAACTCCTCGATCAGCACTTTGTCTCCGGCCGTGCCGAATTTTCTTTCCTCCATAATCACACGGATGGCTTCTCCGGCTTGGATCTGGTTTTTGCACACCATCACCCCTTTCCCTGCAGCCAGCCCGTCGGCCTTGATCACTAGGGGATAGGGAAAGGAGCCGGATTTGATGATTTGACGGGCTTCGTCCGCGCTTTTGGCGATTTGGTACCGGGCGGTGGGGATATTATGCCGCTCCATGAACTGCTTGGCGAAAATTTTACTGCCTTCCAATTCCGCCGCCATTTTATTGGGCCCAAAGGCTGTCAGTCCGGATTCCTGAAATTCATCCACAATCCCCATGGTCAGCGGCGCCTCCGGACCGACAACGGTGAGATCGATTTTTTCTTGAACCGCGAACTGTTTGAGTCCCTGTATATCCTCCGCTGGAATCGGGACATTCTGCCCCTGCCGGGCTGTGCCGGCATTCCCGGGAGCGCAGTAAATCTTTTTCACCTGGGAACTTTGAGATAACTTCCAGGCCAGGGCGTGTTCCCGGCCGCCGGAACCCACAACCATAACTTTCATAATTTTCTCCTATCCCTCCATGTTCTTCTGCAAATTTTCCGCAAACATATCCGCGAATCCGGGATGAGGAGAAATACGGCGCATAACCCGGGCCGCCAAAGGCACACTGTGTTCAGCCGGGAGGCAGTATTTCATATCCAGAAAATTTCCGCGGAATTTGATGACCTCATCCTGGATCTTTTTATCGTGAAGAATCACGTCCGATATCAGTCCGGACAGGACGTCAAAATCTTCAGCGCTCATTCCGAACCGGGTCATCTCCTGCACGCCCATCCGGATGCCGCTGGGCTCAAGGAAGGTCCTGTCGTCAGGAAGAGCCTGATAATTGGTGATGATATTATTGTCTTCCAGCCGGCGGGCGATATCCATGCCGTTGCCGTATTTGTCAATGCGGATCAGAACCTGATGGGTTTCAGTGTATCCATTGGCAGCATCGCCTTCCACCGGAATGCCTTTATCCGCCAGAGACCGGGCGAAACTCCTGGCGTTGGAACAGACCGCCTGCTGGTATTCCTGCTTGAATTCATTTATTTCATAAGCGGCCATCAACAAACCCACCAGCGTGCCCAGATGATGGTTGCTGGTGGATCCCGGAAAAGCCCGGCTTTTGATATCCAGCCAAAGCTTGCGGAAGGGAGATCCCTTGGGCATATTGCCGGCGATCAAACCCCGCTGGGGACCGAAAAACGTCTTGTGAGTGCTCCCTGTTACCAAATCCGCTCCTTCAGAAAGCGGTTCCTGAAAAGCGCCGTACAGACCCAGCACATGGGCCATGTCAAACATAATGACAGGGGGATTGTCCCAATCTTCAACTAAACGCGCGACGTGCTCCACAGGTTCCCGGTAAATGAACATGCTCTTGCCGAAAATCAGAAGTTCAGGATGGTGCTGCTCGAGGAGAGCCCCCAGCCGGTCCAGGTCGGCTTTATAAAAATTGTCTTTCTGAACCGGAAAATTGATCACTTTTTCTTTTCCGGTTTCCGGATCCTCCTCTACAAAATTAAAAAGCGCCCCCATCGGCTGGGAGCTCAAATGGCCGCCTTTGTTCAGGTCATTATTCATAACCAGGCGCATTTTGCGCATGGGACGGCCTTCTTCACGGTCCCGGTTTATGAATTTAACCATCCCTTTGAACACCACCTCATTGGCCATTTGGCCGCTGATCGGCCTCAATTCGACCTGGGTGCAGTTGAAAAAATTTCCCATTTCTTCGTTGGCTTCGTTTTCGATATCCGATATAAAATCAACGCCTTGATAGAAATAAATCTCCCTTCCCTTCATGGTGCGGTGCTCGGCGTACCGGCCGGAAGGATCGGAGATTTCACACATTTTGACCAAAAGAGAAGGCGTCGTTTCTGAAGGAATCAAGTTGAAACACTCGCTCTGGCGCCAGATGTTGTTGGCCTCCAGGCGGGCGACCAAAGATTGAATTTTTTCCGGGAATGATGCCATGTTTTATTCTCCTTTATGGTATGGGATCACCGGCTATTCGGATTTAAAATTTATATCTTCCAATTCGGCGATCTTGTCCACCCGCCTCTCGTGCCGGTCTCCCTCGAAATCCTCCTTCAGCCAGGTCTCGACGATGTGAAGGGCTTCGTCCAGCGGCAGAATCCGCCCCCCCAGGGTGAGGCAGTTGGAATTATTATGCCGCCGGCTCATCTGCGCCATGAACATGTCGCAGCATAAGGCCGCATAGATACCCCTGAACTTATTGGCCACTATCGACATCCCGATTCCGGTTCCGCAAATTAAAATACCCCGGTCATAATCTCCACTGAGGATGCCCTGAGCGGCCTTAACTCCGAAATCCACGTAATCCACTTTGTCCCCCGGTCCGCTGCCGAAATCATGATAAGCATAATTGTTTTCTTCCAAAAACTGCGCAATGCCTATCTTTAAATCATACCCGGCATGATCAGAAGCCAGCGCGATTTTCATACTTTCCTCCAAATCCATTGTTTTTCTCAATATATCGCAATTGTTGACCCTTCGGCGGAGTCCCGGGCGGAACGACAGCGCCCTGACATCTTTGTTCCCGCCACCGTATGGGCCACGGATTGCCCCGGCCTGTTCAACATAGAGAATAAACCGCAGCTCAAATGGAATCCACAGGTGTCAGCGAAATCTGCGCAAAACGGCGATGACCTTTTTATTCTTTCTTTTTTAGGGATGGGGCGGTTGGAAATTGAATGAGGCCTGCGGCTTCAGGCAGGATCTCTATGGCTTTCAGCACCGCAGGGTCAACTTGACGGACTGCTTTGATTCCGGCATCCACGCCGTAAACAGCCCCGACCACCTCCCGGCGCAACTCCTGCTTGATTTCTTCGCCGGCTTCCCAAAAATCCTCTTCCCTGTATTCAAATCCTTCATCATCCAAAAAGCCCTGGTAGTCTTTCAAGAAATTATCATCGATGCTGATCTCAGGAGTTAAGGGAATTTCCCCCCTGGGTTCCTCGGCTTCCGGCTGAGAGAAAAGGTATTTACGGGACAAGGGGGTTTCTTTATCCGCAAACTTGCGGGCGTAGGCAAAAAACAGCCCCCGGGCCAGCATAAGGGCCGTGATGCGCTGATACCGCATTTCAATGAAAACATCCGGAGTGATTCCCCCTTGACCCATAACCTTGCGTCCGCCTTGGGTGTAGGTGACTTCTCTTTCTTCCTCCGGGACTTCACGCGCCAGGTAATAATCCTCCAGATGGTCATAATCGCGCTGAATGGACCGGCCGCTGGGGGTATAATACCGGGCGGTGGTCAGAGCCAAGGCCGCGTTTTCCGAAAGGGGGAATACCGTCTGCACCAATCCCTTGCCCCATGACGTTTCTCCCACCACCAGGCCGCGATCATTATCCTGCACCGCTCCACTGACAATCTCAGGGGCGGAAGCGCTGCCCCGGTTGATCAAAATCACCAGGGGCAAATCTTCGTACTCGCTGTCGCGGTGGGCGAAAAAATCCTTGCTGTAATATTCCCTGCGGCCTTTTATGGAAACAATTTTCGCCCCTTCTTCAAGAAAAATATCCGCAACCTCCAGGGATTGGACAAAGGTGCCGCCGCCGTTGCCGCGAAAATCCAATACCAGCTTTTTCATGCCTTGCCGGGACAGCTGCTGCAGCTTGTTCATGAACTCCCGGGTGGTGGTCTGAGAAAAATTACGGATGAAGATATACCCGATGTCATCCTGGAGAATGAAGGCGTAAGGAACGCTGTGAAGCGGAATTTCTTCCCGGCTTATAGTCAGGTCAAAGGGATCCATGCCCTCCCTCTGGATGGTGATGGTCACTTTTGATCCTTCAGGCCCGCGCAGCTTTTTCATGGCCTCCGTGCTGGATATGGGTTTGGTGCTTTCTCCTTCGATATGAGAGATGACATCGCCGGGCCGGATGCCCAGCCGGTAAGCGGGTGTCCCTTCAATAGGCGATATCACCATCAGGTTTTCCCCGTGTTTTTGGATCATGATTCCCAGCCCGTGATACTTTCCCTTGTAATCTTCCTGCATGGTGGGAAGTTCACTGGGATCCAAAAAATGCGAATGGGGATCCAAAGCCGGCATCATGCCCTCTATAGAAGAATATATCAGGTTTTCCTTGTCGACCTTTTGGTAATACCGGGATTCTATGATGGAAATCATCTCGGCGACTTTTTCCAAGCCCCGGGACCAGGGATCCTGCTGCCAAAGATAAAGGTTGAAAGCCAGGAAGGCGATGGTGACGGATACAAATGTTTTTTTAGCCATAGTTCACCCATATGCAGTCATGATATGATATTATCAAAGGCACCGCCGGTTGTAAAGGCAGGCCTTGCCGGAAAAACAAGGATTGACTTAATATCCGCGAACCGTTATATTTCGATAGCATATTCGCATAAAAAGGAAAAAATGTTTGGCACCATTGGTCTTCCGGAACTTCTGGTCATTCTTGTCATCGCCTTTCTTGTGTTCGGGCCGAAAAAACTCCCGGAAGTGGGTGCCGCTGTTAACATCGCCTAAAACAGGGATCTTATCACCTTACCCCCAGCCCTACCACAACCTGTTTCAGATCAGGCCGTTTGGCCTTGCTGAACCCATGGGTGATATTCGGTTCTACGTCCTCATTCTCGTAATCACCGTAAAAGGACCAGGATGTGGTATCGCTGTGCAAAAAGAAAAAAGGCACGTTTTCCTGGCAAATAGCATGCATGCATAAAGTGGAGAAAACTTTCTCTTCCCCTGCCAAGTGCAGCTTATCCAGCCCCCGGGCCAGGTTGTAATCGGTTAGATCATCAGGGGTTATACCTTTACCGAAGAGGTTTTCCGTATCCATACCTGTATAAAATTCGTTTACCCGGTAAAGTGGCCTGCGCCCGCAGAAAATATTAATGACCATGGCCTTTACCCTGTCCCCCGGGGAAAGCAGGCATTGGCCCCGGTCCCACGGTACCAGTTCATCAATAATCCTTCCGAATTCTAGCTGGTCGTACAGCGCCGCGATGAACCCGGCCGGGCCGGAAGTGTAAACAAACATATCAGTACCTCCCGGTTCTATATTACATGAACCGGGGAAATTGTACAAGGAAAAAAATGGAAATCAGGCCCATTTTATCAAATTTTTTTCTGAATTAGATATATTTAGCACAAATATTGCACTTGGAAATATTTAGGTTGTTGAATGTCCACTGGACATTCACTTTCCCATCTGTTATGGTAACAGGGGAGGTGGATAATTATGGGTAAAGTAAA
>JAWODN010000025.1:0-4506 GCA_046483285.1 Candidatus Aminicenantota bacterium
CACTGGCAATTATGAAATAACCGATTGTACCTGTTTTCATTTTACCGCTCCTGAAAAATCAGTTTCTTTTCCAGTTTTCTATTCTTAAGTCCGGTATGTTTTTGAAATGCCTAATATTATTGGTGACCAGAGTTAAATTATGCGTTAAGGCCGTTGCCGCAATCAAAATATCCATATCTTGAATTATTTTGCCGTTTCGTTTTAGATTGCACTTAATCTCACCGAAGATATCCATAATTGGTTTATTAATATCCAAAACCGGGAAAATCTCCGCAATTCGGTACACGACCGGAAGGTTTTTTTCGACATGCTGGGACTTTCTGGCACCATAGACTAGTTCTCCATAGGTGATAACAGAGATCGATTTGGGAATATTTAGATTTTCTTTAAACTTCTGCTTGACTTGAGTGTCATTCTTTAAACTATAAATTAGAATATCGGTATCAATCAAATAAGACATTTTCTTTTGAGAACCTTTTGTTTTTTGTGCGGCTTTTTCGTATATCACGAACAATGATTTCCGCTGATCTTTCATCCTTCCAACTGCCTGCTAATTTCAAAAACTCTTCGGTGCTGTTTTTTCGAAATGTATGCGGTTCGGATAAATAGGTTTCGATAATATGAACCACTTCCTGACTGATAGAACGTTTGTTTTGCTTGGCGGTTCTTTTTAAGTGCTCATATATTCTGTCATCTATGTCTCTAACTTGCAAAATGGCCATTTTTCTTTCCTCCGAGTGAATAATACGAAATTGCGCATGATTTGTCAATCAAATTTCATGAATCAAGCAGAGTGCCTAACCCGCCTCTGGAAGCTCCGAATCCTCCGGTTAATACACCGAGAACCAGGTAATGCGGAATAGCCAGAAGCCACCACTTGACCAGAACCAGACCATAAGAAAGGGATTCCGGATATTCCTCTTACAGGTCAGCGGGATAATTTCCCGGCTCCATCTGCCATTTAATTATCCTTGTCTGAATTACTCACGGGTCGAGATTGCCGCAGGCGACGACAATTCTATAATTCAATGTCGTCCCGGGGAGCGGAGCGACGGGGGATTCCTGACTGCCTCGTCTTGGCGGTGGGTTCCGCTTTCACGAGGCAGAAAGGGATGGCCACGCGGCCTTCGGCCGCTCGCCATGACAAAGTGGCATGCCGCCCGAAGGGTAAATAATTCAGGCTTGGTGAAGACCTTAAAAATATTCACAATTCAAGACATGACCCCAGCTGCGCCAGCTGTGGGATTTGACTTAAGTCAATGCCTTTCGGGGCAAAAAGAGTTATATTTAGTTCGACAAAAGAAAAAAAGGAGGACCCATAATGTTTTGCTACCAATGTGAACAAACCGCTAAAGGCGAAGGCTGCACCAAGCTGGGGGTTTGCGGCAAGCAGCCGGAAACCGCGGCGCTGCAGGACCTTTTGATATTCGCTTTGAAGGGACTGGCTCAAACGGCCATGGCAGGCCGGGCGAAGAATATCCAGGATTCCGGGACCGGACGCTTCATGGCTGAGGCCATGTTTTCCACCCTGACCAATGTGAATTTTGATCCGGAGCGCATCGCCGAATTGGTCCGGAAGACCGCGGAGATCCGGAATCACCTCAAAGCACGGATTGAACAGGCCGGAGGGGAGATCCCGGATTCGGAAGCTGTGCGTTTTAAGCCGGCGGACGGCCTGGATGAGATGGCCGCTCAAGGCGAAGAGCATGGCATTCTGGAAGAAAAGGATCCCGACCCGGACATTCATTCTCTTAAGCAAACCCTCATTATCGGTCTCAAAGGTGTTTCCGCTTACGCGGACCACTCGGCCATTCTGGGGCAGGAAGACGACGCGGTTTATGAATTTCTGCAAAGAGGCCTGGCCTCCACACTCCGGCATGATCTTTCCCTGGAGCCGTGGATTGAACTGGTCCTGGAGTGCGGGCGAATCAATGTGCGGACCATGGAGCTTCTGGATAAAGCCAATACCACAGCCTACGGCCACCCCGTGCCCACCCCCGTTCCCCTGGGTGCGAAAAAAGGCAAAGCCATACTGATCTCCGGGCATGACCTCAAAGACCTGGATATGCTTTTACAGCAGACGGAGGGCAAGGGGATAAATATTTATACCCACGGGGAAATGCTCCCCTGTCACGGCTACCCTGAGCTGAAAAAATATCCCCATTTTTATGGACATTTCGGAACAGCCTGGCAGAACCAGTTCAAGGAATTCGGCCGCTTCCCCGGAGCTATCCTCATGACCACCAACTGCATTCAAAGGCCGCAAAAGGTGTATGAGGATAACATTTTCACCACCGGACTGGTGGGCTGGCCCGGAGTCACCCATATCCGGAACAAGGATTTCACCCCGGTCATTGAAAAGGCCCTGTCCTTGGAAGGGTTTCCTCAGGATGAAGACAAAGGCATGGTCACGGTCGGGTTCGGACATAACGCCGTCCTCTCCGTGGCCGACAAGGTGACCGGCGCGGTCAAAAACGGAAAGATCCGGCATTTCTTTTTGGTGGGAGGATGCGACGGGGCCAAACCCGGGCGGGATTATTACACCCAGTTTGTGGAAAAGGTCCCGGAGGACTGCGTGGTCATGACCCTGGCCTGCGGAAAATTCCGGTTCTTTGACAAGGACCTGGGCGATATCGGCGGCATTCCGCGGCTGCTGGACGTGGGGCAGTGCAATGACGCCTACTCGGCCGTAAAAATCGCCACGGCTCTGGCCGAGGCCTTTGATTGCGGAATCAACGATCTGCCCCTGTCTCTGGTGCTGTCGTGGTACGAACAAAAGGCGGCGGCTATTCTTCTGTCTCTTCTGGCATTGGGGGTTAAGGATATCCGTCTCGGACCGTCCCTGCCGGCGTTCCTGAGTGAGAATGTCCTGAATTTCCTGGTGGAAAAATATGACATCAAACCCATAACCACTCCGGAGGAGGATTTGGAAGCCATTCTGGGATCCTGAATGAAGCCCTGCCGGCTGGAAAATTCGGCGGCCTCGGCGGCGTCTTAGGAACCGATACGGAGATCGAGTTTGTCCAGGACATGCCGGGAGGCGGAGCGGACCGCTTGTGTCAAGGTCTCCAGCTCCCTCTCATAAGGAGACTCGATATTCAGGGACACGTTTTTCATTGATTCACCGGGACGGGCGAGTTTATTGAAAAGAGAAAGCTCCGCGGTATCCGGGGCCGCGGCCGGTTCGGGCGCCTTGCTTTGAAAAGGCTGCAAGATCAACACCACAGCCAGCAGAGCGGCAGCCAGGGCTGTGGATGCGGCGGGGATAAAAATCCGGAAGCGGCGGCGGAGCGGAAAGGGATGTTTTTCCTGCGGAACGGCATGGGGTTGAAACACCTTTGCTTTCACCCGGTCAGTCAGCCCTTCCGGTGTTTCGTCCAAAACCGCACGGGCGTCCTGTGCGGCTCGATCCTGTATCACCCGGAGGCTGCGTTGAAACTCCCGGCAGGATGCGCACTTCCGGAGGTGGCGGCGGAAAAGCGCCGGCATCTCTTTATCCGAATCCAAGAAACGGGAAATAAACCATTTTGTGATTGGACACATCATCTTTCACTCTCCCCCGATATAAAAACTCGACTTCTCATAGACGGAAGGCCGGGCTTTTTCCTTCGCCCCTGAGCTTCCGGGCTCCAGCTCTTCGGCCAAATTCATTTTGGCGCGGCGGACCAGCATGCGCACCGCCATACTGGTCCGCCCCATGACCCGGGCGATCTCCTTGTTTGTCATGCCTTCAGCATACCTCATCCACAGCACTTTGTAATAGTCCGGTTTGAGTTTCCGGGCTTTCCGCCATAGGTTCTGCTTTTCTATATGCTCCACATACTGTTCTTCCGGATTCAATTCATTCTCTTCCGGAATGACCCCGGCGTCTTCCTTGGCTTGCACCCGGAAATAATCAATGGCCAGACGGTTGGTGATGGTGTAGATCCAGGTGGAAAATTTCCACTGGGGGTTGTATCTGTCGATATTCCTATAGGCTTTCAAAAAAGCCTCCTGGACAATGTCCTCGATATCCTGACCGGATGCGATTTTGGGCTGCAGAAAATGATAAAGCCGTCCACTGTATCTGTCCACCAATTCCTCAAAAGACAGGCGCTCGCCGGCCTTGGCCTGCAGGGCCAGATCTTCGTCTGGTGTGATCTCTTGTGTCATTTCTAAAAATTCCTGTAATGCCATGACCACCCGGGTTTATTCACAAGCCGGGGGTGCCGCAGCGGCAAGGCGCTGGGCGCCGTCACTCTGGGCGAAGCGAAGGACCCCTTTCGGCTGCGCCGAGAGGACACCGTGCCTCTTTCACCGGACGGCACATTCCGGGACCCTTCGCCGCTGCGGTCTTCAGGGGTAACGGAAATCAATTGATCAGCCTTAAAATTTCCTCCACCAGCGCCTCGGTTTCCAGGGTGAAAAAACTGCCCTGGACATTCATTTTGAGGGATTTGACCAGGTTCCAATCCGCGTCGACTTTATTCTGCATGGCCAGCAGGCTTTTAAGGCCTTTGAACACAT
>JAWODN010000051.1:0-39859 GCA_046483285.1 Candidatus Aminicenantota bacterium
GGATTTCTTTTATAAATATAGACCCATAATCAATCAAAATTGATATGAGCCGTTAGCTCAGTCGGCAGAGCACCGGCCTTTTAAGCCGGGTGTCGCTGGTTCGAATCCAGCACGGCTCACCACCAAGCGCTCCTGTCGTCTAGCCAGGTCTAGGACACCGCCCTTTCAAGGCGGCGACACGGGTTCGAATCCCGTCGGGAGCGCCATTAAATCCTTTGAAAATATTTAAAGGGAGCACAGCTGTATCTGAATTTCAGATGCGGCGAACTGACCAGACAAACGCAATAAACCCTTGCGAGTCAAAAGAATGAGATTTGAGATGTCGGCCGGAGGGGAACAGCGCTTTAGAGAAGTGCGGACGGCCTACTTTTCATGCTTTGCTTTTTCTTCGGATTCGGAGTTCCGTTCGGAGATGGATTGTTTTTTTTTTGCGGTAAAGCCAGAATAAATAAATGGCGGGAAGCTCATAAAAAGTCAGAATGATCGGAGAGAGCATAAACCAGTAGATATTATAATCCGGAAGAAAAAGGACCAGAAAAGCGGCGATCCCCCCGAATCCGGCTAAAATGGATGCCGCGAGAAGCCCCCGAACCGTCCAGATTTCTTTTGTTTCAGGGGTTTTATTCATGAAAAGAAAACCTTTTCCGGCGAAAAAGCCGCAGACAGACGTCCCCCACGCCGGGATCATATAAACGGTCTTTGTTGTCCTCGATTTCTTTCAATGCGGTTTCGAGATCGAGCGCGGGCCGGTAAGGCCTGTGGGTGGACATGGCTTCCATCACATCCGCAACCGCCAGGATACGCGCTTCCATGTGAATGTCTTCACCCTTCAGCCCCGCCGGGTATCCGCTTCCGTCCATTCTTTCGTGATGCTGGAGAACGAATTCTCCCACCGGCCAAGGGAATTCAATGGATTTGAGAATATCATATCCGACCTGGGGATGGGTTTTAATGATGTTGAATTCCACAGTGGAAATTTTTCCGGCGCGCGCAACAATCCCCTCGTCTTCAACCACCATAATGTTGGCTTGAGACTGAATCATATCCTAACCTGACCAATAAGCTTCGGGCGGGCCGGGTTTCAGCGCATCTTCCGGCTTGCGGCTCATCGCAGTGATGTGCCGCGACGTCTTCGCCGCAACTCCGGCCCGTGAATAACCCAGGTTAAGTAATATCATCCGCCCCCGGATAAGTCAACTGCAGCGAGGAGAGCTGATGCAGTTGACAAACAGAATGCCGTCTTCTATGGTAAGGATGGTTTTTAAAGGGCGGTTAGCTCAGCGGAAGAGTGCCTGCCTTACAAGCAGGGGGTCACTGGTTCGAATCCAGTACCGCCCATTTTGGGTTGATCTTGTTTATCTCGTTTGTCTGGTTTATCTGGTTGGTTTACCCGAAGGGCGGCGGGGAAGCGTATTCCATGGAGATTCCCCCCGGGCGGGCTATTGACAGAACAACAGCTGTATGTTAATTTTATACAACTTTCCGTTAAGTATATTTTTATAAAAGGTAAAAAAGGTAAAGAAGATGTTTGCTGTCATAAAAACCGGTGGAAAACAATACAGAGCCCAGGAGGGAGATATCCTTCAAATCGAAAAAATCGATTACAAAGAAGGCCAAAAAGTGACCTTCAGCCAGGTTCTTTTGGTGGAGGATAATGGAAAAACCCTCATCGGGACTCCTTATATTGAAAACGCGGCGGTTTCCGCTGTGGTGGTGGAAAATTTCAAAGATAAGAAAGTGGTTGTTTTCAAGAAAAAACGCCGAAAACGCTACCGAAAGACACGGGGCCACCGTCAAGAACTGACCAAAGTAAAAATCGAACAAATTATGACCGGAAAAACACCGGCCGCCGGAAAACAAAAAGAAGCCGCCGAAGAAAAGCCGGTTCAGAAAAAAACAGCGCAGACAAAAGAACCGGCCCGGGAAAAAACGGAAGCTGCGGAGCAGGCTTCCCAAAAATCCCCGGCTGAAACAACGGCACAACCAAAGGCGGCTAAGGCTGAGGCCGCTTCGGTTCAAAAAGCCGCTGAAAAAACCGAAACTAAAACCACCAAGAAGGCCGCACAACCAAAAAGCAGCAAAACGGCCGCTTCAGGCAAAAAGAGAACAGGCGGAAAAGGCTCATCCGCCAAGGAGTAAACCATGGCTCATAAAAAATCAGGCGGAAGCGCAAAAAACGGACGAGACAGCATATCCAAACGCTTGGGAGTCAAGCGGCATGCCGGACAACAGGTCAGAGCCGGATCCATTCTGGTGAGACAAAGGGGAACTCCTATTAAACCCGGTATGAATGTCGGACGGGGAAAAGACGACACACTGTTCGCTAAAATATCCGGCCAGGTTCAATTTGAAAGCAAAGCCAAGAGTAAATTTGTATCTGTCATCCCCCATTAATCCGGATTATCAAAAATCCGGGAAAGCCGCCCCAAAAAAAATTTCAGAGAGAAGGAGTGCTCTGCAGCTCCGGTTTAAATGAAAAGGCGGGGAGAGTTCCAGCGGGACGAATAATCCGGAATATGTTTGTCGATCAAGTCAAAGTCACTCTTGTCGCCGGCAAAGGCGGTGATGGATGTTTGAGTTTTCGGAGGGAGTCCCGGGTTCCCAAAGGCGGTCCGGACGGCGGAAACGGAGGGGAAGGCGGGAGCATTTTTCTTCAATCCAAAGAAGGCCTGAATTCTCTGGTCTATTTTCGTTATCATCCTGTCATCAAAGCCGGCCGGGGCGCCCACGGACAGGGCTCTAACAAAACCGGAGAAAAAGGCAAAGACCGTTATTTGAATGTCCCCGTGGGGACTCAGGTGAGGAAAGAAGGCCGGCTTCTATATGATTTTCTTGAACCGGGACAAACATTTCCCGCAGCCCGGGGGGGATCCGGGGGACGCGGGAATGCGGCTTTTGTCTCATCCACCAACCGGGCGCCGCGCCGGGTTGAGAAGGGGACTCCGGGTGAAGAAAACGTCCTGACCCTGGAATTGAAGCTCATTGCGGACGCCGGATTGGTTGGATTTCCCAATGTGGGAAAATCAACGCTGATATCCAAGATTTCCGCGGCAAAGCCGGTTATTGCGGATTATCCTTTCACCACCCTCACCCCTCATTTAGGAGTTGTGGATGCGGGAGAGTTTGACAGCTTTATCCTGGCGGATATTCCCGGTTTGATCCAAGGCGCCCATGCCGGCCATGGTTTGGGCGTCCAATTTCTTAAACACATCCAAAGAACGAGATTGTTGATTCATGTGGTGGATATATCCGAATATTCCGGCCGCGATCCGTTTGAGGATATTCGAACAGTAGAAAAGGAACTCCAGGCTTTTGATCCCGCGCTTTTAAAAAGGCCGCAGATCCTTGTCGCCAATAAGATGGATTTGTTGAATAAAGATAGCGGGCGGCTGAAAAAAATGTCCCGTTTCGCTCAGGCCCGGTCTCTGCCTTTTTTTGCTGTTTCCGCCGTTAAAGGCACCGGCTTAAAGGAACTTGTTTATGCGATAAGCCGGCGGTTAAAACAAGAGGAACAGGAATCCTGAAATGGAGAAGACCGGGCTTTTGGGAGGAACATTCAATCCTGTTCACTGCGGCCATATTCAAGCCGCGAAAATTGCTGCCGGACGTTTCAAACTGGATAAAATTCTTTTTATCCCCGCCTATATCCCCCCGCACAAGGAAAAAGGACCTGTGGCTGAAGCGGAACACCGGTGGGCAATGGTCAAATATGCGGTGGCCCCGTATCCCCGATTCATTCCGTCTTCCATTGAAATGGAAGCGGAAGGGCCTTCTTATTCCATCAACACCATCCGCGAGGTCAAGCAGATTTATCCCGGCGTTCAGCTGTATTTTATTTTAGGGGTGGACGCTTTTCTCGAGATTGATACTTGGAAGGATTACCGGAGCGTTTTGGAATCCTGCCGGTTTATTGTGATCAGCCGGCCCGGTTATGATTTGCTGAAAGCCTTCGGCATTTTGGGAGGCCGGTACAAAGAAAAGATGACATATATTGAAGAGAAAGATAAAATAGATATAAAGACGCTTGAACGGCATCACATCTATTTATTTAAGATGAATTCGCTGGATGTTTCTTCTTCGGAAATAAGACAAAGGATCAAGCAGGGGCGCTCCATAAAAGGAATGGTTCCGCTTGAGGTTGAAAAATATATTAAGGAGAAAGATTTATATTCATGATGAAAACAACTGATTCTCGCACACTTTCCAAAAACAGCCTGCCGCATGAAGTGAAGCTCTCGGTTAAGGCCGGTCAGGACAAAAAAGGAGAAGACATTGTTGTTATAGATATTGGAGAGGTTTCCTCTTTTGCGGATTATTTTGTGATCATGCATGGTCATTCGCATAGGCAAAACAAAGCCATTTTCGAGAATGTCCGGGAACAGCTCAAAAAAGAACATATCCGTCCCATAAGTATTGAAGGCCGGGACAGCGCTGATTGGATTTTAATGGATTACGGGAATTTTATTCTGCACATTTTCTCAAAAAAAACGCGGGAATTTTATGATATTGAACAGCTGTGGGCCGATGGTCCCCGTGTGACTTTCTAAAAATCATTTGACATTTCTGCCTCAACTCTTTATTTTCTGTGGAGTTTCATTTTTTCATGAATTCACCATGGGTGAAAAATGCATTTGAAAATTTTATGGCCCGGCAAAACCCGCCACAGAGCGGTCAAAGAAATTGAAACGGATTATCTTTTGAAAATTCAGCGGATGGCGCGGCTGGAAGTGATCGAGACTAAAGAAGCCCGGGGATGGTCTGAGAAAGAAGAAGACAAAATTAAAGAAATTGAGACTCAGGGTATTGAAAAACATCTCCATGATGATTATATTATTTGCCTTTCTGATAAGGGAAAAATGATGAGTTCCAATCAATTGGCGGAGTTTTTAAGAAAGACAGAGCTGAATGTCCCCCATCCCATGTCCTTTGTGATCGGGGGATTTAGAGGATTCAAGGACCGCTTGCTTGCCAGAGCTGATATTTTGCTGTCACTTTCGAAAATGACTTTTTCACATGAGTTGACGCGCATCATGCTTTTGGAACAAGTGTACCGGTCCCTGAATATAATCCAGGGAAATCCATATGCCAAATAAGGGGGCATCTTGAATCAAAAAGAAAAAGAACGGCTCAGGAAAAAACTTGAAGAAGAAAAACAGGAAATCATCACCCAATTGAGCGAATTCCGCAATAACGCCAAAGAACTGGAACCGGAAATCGCCCAAGATGTGGGCGATAAAGCGGAAAGCTCTTACACCAAAGATTTTTTGCTGCATCTTTCTGAATCAGAAAGAGAGCGTCTTTTGCTTATCGACGGAGCATTAAAAAAGATAGAAAAGAGCGATTACGGAGTTTGCAACAATTGCGGAAAGCCCATTTCCCAAAAAAGACTGAATGCCATCCCTTGGACACCCTATTGCATTGAATGTCAGGAAAAACAAGAACAAGAGACCTCTTGACAGGGCGTTAAGGAAGTTTTTCACGCTGGGGCTGGTCTTTTTCCCCTCGTTCTGCAAGCTGTGCGGACGCTTTCTTGAAAATCCGGAAGAAAAAATTGTTTGCAGGAAGTGTCTTGGGGAAATGAAGCCCAGCCGCCGCGCCTATTGTCTTTGCTGCGGCCGGATTTTCGGCCGGGAGGGGGAGCCTTCCCTGTGCCGGGATTGCCTGGAGGAGGCTCCGTCTTTTTCATGCCACCGGTCCTGCGGTCCTTACTCAGGCAAATTAAGAGATGTTATCTTGCTTTTCAAATACCGGAAATACCGGGTTTTAGGCCGGCCTCTGGCTGAATTCATCCAATTAAACCTCTGCGGCCGGCGAGAATTATGGGGAGGGATTGATTTGGTGGTGCCGGTTCCCCTGCATAAAAAGAGACAGCGGGAGCGGGGTTTCAATCAATCATTGGTCTTGGCCCGGCATCTGGCGTCCTGGTTGAATTATCCCTTGGCTTCAAAAATTTTATCCAGGCCGGTTTTCCGGCCTCCACAGACGGCATTGCGCGCCGGGGAACGCCGCCGCAGCGTGCGGGGTGTTTTTTCCGTGAAGAATCCAGCAAAATTGACCCGGAAAACGGTGCTGCTGGTGGATGACGTCTGCACCACAGGAGCCACACTGGAAGAATGCAGCCGGGTGCTTCTGCAAAGCGGCGCCCGGGAAGTCCGCGCGGTCACTCTCGCCCGGACAGAATAAAGTGAACCGTCAGAGCTTGGGTTTCGCGGAAATTTCACGGCGGGCTTGAGCCTTGGTTTCTTGAAGGATGTCCATATACCTTAATATGCGTTCCCGCTCATGTTCATTTTGAATGGTATTCAGGGCTCTTTTTAATGCCGGGATCAGGTCTTTTCCCCGCATCCCTTCTTTTTCCGGCTCGGGGAGAATGATCCGCACCATCGTCCAGGCGGTTTCTTTCTCCAGGCCGGTCCAGGAATAAAACGTTTCCGCCATTTCCAGGGCCTCCCGGGATTTGATATGCGAGAGCCCGGATAAAAAGCTTCCGGCGTCTTCTCTATGATTGAGGCTGGGAAAAACTTTCTTCATCCAAGCCGCTTTTTGGTCCGTTTTGAGTTCCGATTCCGTAATCAGCCGGATAAAGCCCTGCAAAGCCAGATAGCGGAATTTTTGCTGTTTGGCTTTGTGCACCAGATCCAGAAGCTTGTCCGCGGCCTGGAATTCCTGCCATTCCGATAGAGTGTATACGGCTGCGGCCTTCATCTTTGGATCATGGTCATGATAAGCATCTAAAACCGCCTGAAGCGCGGCCCGGCCTCCGGTTTCAGCCAAGGGCCGGAGAAAATCAATCCGCTTGTCCCCCTCCGCTTTTTTCAAAGCTTTCAGGATAGGCGCCGCCCGGTTTTCCGGTTCAGGGATTTGACCGGCGGCGGCGGCTAACGCCTTTTGGACCCGGGTGATTTCCGGTTTGCTCTTCAATTGAAACAAAAGATCGATCAAACGGTTTATATCGGAGGAGGTCACCATATGCTCCAGGGCCGAAAATGCCGTTGTGCGTAAGGTTTCATTTTCGCTCTTCACCTGGGAAAACACCAGATTGGAATGGCTGCGGGACCGGCGGGCTGCCAGGAATTGCAGAAGGGAGGACTGCGCCTCCGGGGAAGCCTCCGGAAAAACTTTTGCCGCAGCGGATACGGCCGGTTCGGCCGGCATGCGGAGCAAGGCTTGGGATATAAGCGGAAGGGTTTCGCCGGAAGCTTGAGGGACAAGCCTGATCAAAACAGGCAGCATGTGTTCATCAGCTGATGCCGCCGCAGCTTGGAGAGCGGCCTGACGGATTCGGATGTCATCATCATTCAATTTCTCATGAATATATTCCGCCGCGGCCGGATCTGCGCGCTTGCCCAGCCAGGTGATTATTTCCGCCTTGACAGCCGGGGCGGAGACCTCGGCTTTTTCAATCCAGGATTTGGTGATATTTTCCCCGGGGAAGCCTGCGGCCAGGCGCAAAGCCTGGCCCCGCAGTTCCGGGCTGACGTGACCGGCGGCCTGAAGCAGGTCGTCCATAGCTCTTATCTCCTGGAGATCGACCAAGAGAGTGAGGGCGCCGGCCGCGATATGGGCTTCCCGGGGAGCCCGGAAGTTTTCCATCAAGCCGCGTGTGATGTTCAGAGACTTTCCCGTCCGGCCGTTTTCGGCCAGCCTGCGGGCGTATAAAAGCAAAAGGGAAGGAGCTTCGGCTCTTTCTGAAGGAGAAGCCAAAATACGGGATTTAAGCAAAACGTCCTCCGCGGCCGGAGAACCGGAATTGGCCAGGGCAAACAGCGCGGTCTTCCTGATATCAGGATGAGAGTGGGAGGCATATTTCAGGATTTCTTTCACGGCTTTCCCGGACCGGAGTTCACCCAAGTTCTTTATCAAGGTCGCCCGGCAGGAAACCGGAGAAGAAACCAAGGCGTTTAATAATGCGTTTTCGGCGGCGCTTATGCCGATTCCCCTCAAGGCGCGGGCGGCGGGTTCGCACAGTTCCGGATCCTGAAGGCAGAGCTGTAAAGGTTTGACCGCGTCTTTTTTTCCGGTGAGCTGCAGCATGTGTATGAGAAAAGGCTTCACTTTCTTATCCGGATGTTTTTTTAGTGAATCAGCGACGGCCTTAACAAACATCCGCCTTTCTTTTTCATTTCCGGTCCGCCCGGCGTAAACAGCCATTCCGCTGAGCGCATAGCGGAGAGAGGTGTCGCTGCCTTGCCCTGAAGCTTCCAGACCCAAACAAATTTGTTTTACGGCATTGACCCCCAGATCAAAAATATCCGCACTGAGCTGATTTTGCTCCTCAGAGCTTTCAGCGGGAAACCCGGAGAGAATTGTGTCAATTCTGATTTCCAGAGGGCCGGTTTTCTCAGGGAGAAAAACACAAGCGGTCCCGAGCAGCAGAGTCAGGCTGATGACCATCAGAATGCATTTTCTTGAGTGTGTCATCTCATTCACTTGCTGTTTATATGTGCCAGGGAGCCCGCATCGGCTGGTATGCCAGACGGTTCGCTTCCGGGTCCCTGATAAAAAGCTGTTTTTCCGGGTCGAATTCGAGTTTTCGCCCCAGCCGGACGGCGATTTTACTCAAGTTGACCAGGGTACAGGACCGGTGACTGTTTTCTTCGTTCAGCGCAAAGGGCCGCCGTTTTTTAACCGCCTCGGTGAAATCAGTGATTTGGGGTTCCGGATCCGGAAGCAGGGCGGCTTTTTCGCGGAGCCCGGGGATGTTGGATTCGAAACCCTTGTGGAGTTTTCCTTCCGGTCCTTCGATGAAAGGGGCCGACTTATCTTTATTTTCTCCGTCCAAGATGATTTTGCACCCGTCGGCATAAGTCAATTCAATGCGGCGCCAGGTCCCGCAGGCGTCCGGATGCTGCTGAGGACAGTCCGCTTCGATTTTCACCGGGCTGGTGCTGTCTTTTTCAAGAAGATACTGGACCGGATCCAGATAATGCATGCCCATATCCCCCAGCCCTCCTCCGTCATAGTCCCAGTAACCGCGGAAAGTTCCGTGCACCCGGTGGGGGTTATAAGGTTTTTCCGGAGCCGGTCCCAGCCACATCTCATAATTCAGTTGTTCAGGTACCGGCTGGGGCGGTAAAACGGTTTTGCCGCGCCAAAAAAATTTCCAGTCGAAACCGGTGACCCCGCTCACCGTTACGGTTAAGGGCCATCCCAAAAGCCGGTGTGCAACCACTTTTTTCACCGGATGGACCGGAGTTCCGAAACCGTAGAAGCGCCCTTCATAACGAAACCAGGTGTTGGTGCGGAAAATTCTGCCGTAACGCCGGATTTCCTCCACCACCCGCCGCCCTTCGCCGATAGTGCGGGTCATGGGCTTTTCACACCAAATATCTTTGCCGGCTTTCGCCGCGGCTATTGCGATCAAGGCATGCCAGTGAGGCGGGGTCGGGATGTGAATGATATCGATATCATCCCTTGCCAAAACCTCCCGGAAATCCCGGTACCCTCTGACGCCCGGTTCACTCATCTCCAACGCCTGCTGGAGATGAGTGTCATCAACATCACATATCGCCAGAAGTTTGGCTCCCGGATAGGTCAGGTGAACCCGCCCCATTTCTCCGACCCCGATAACAGCCTTGGTCAGTGTTTCGCTGGGTGGCGTGAAATTTTGTCTGCCCAGAACAAACCGGGGAATGATGGTGAATCCTGCTGCGGCAAGAGAGGTTTTTTTCAGAAAATCACGTCGGGAAGATGAATGTTTTCGGCGTCTCATTTTTCTAAAATTGTGATTTTTTATTATACCTGACTTATATCATGGATTTCTACAGCCTGCTTTGCAGGACTCGCAGCGACATGGGTTGCGGCTCGTCGCAGTGAAAGACCGCGGTGTCCCCGCCGCAACTCCGGCATCTGCAGCAATCCCGGTTCGTGACTGGGCCGGGTTATACAAAAAAAAAGCGTCCGGGATTGTCCCGGACGCTTTTATGAGGTTTTTTGCCTGAAGTTACTTCTTGGATTTGACGTCGACGGTTTTCTTCTTCTCGGGCTTCAAGATCTTGACGCTGCGGGGTTTGAGCTCGGGTTTTTTCGGCATGCGGATTTTCAATACACCGTTGTTGTGTTCCGCCTTGATTTTCTCTTGATCGATATAGTGGGGAAGGGAAAAAGTGCGGTAAAACCCGCCATAGGAGCGTTCCACGCGGTGGTAGTTTTCCTCTTTGGTTTCCTTTTCCATTTTTCTTTCACCCTGAAGGGTCAGGGAATTGTCTTCGATTTTGACTTCGACGTCATCTTCCTCGATACCGGGAATTTCCGCGTTCATCACCAGCTCATTTTCGGTTTCGTATATATCGACGGAAGGCGCCCATGCTGTGGACATCAAGTCGCTCTCTTCACCTCTCCGTGTGACCGTTTCATCGAAAAGACGATTCATCCGGTCTCTTAAAGTGACAAAGTCTCTGAAAGGATCCCAACGAATAATAGCCATTTTTGACCTCCTTTTTATCTCTTAATTTGAGTACGTCTATAATATAATACTTGAGTGTGTATTTGTCAAGTATGTGTAATAAAAATTTTGGGAGGGGTTTCAGGGTGTGCCGGTCATGCTCCCCGGATCAAGAGCGTCGCTTCCCCCTTAAGAGTGGTGGTTTGGAGTTTGCCCAGCACTTCGGATATGCAGCCACGAATGTATTCCTCATGGATTTTGGTTATTTCCCGGGCTAAAACCGCTTCCCGTTCCCCCAGCGCTTCCCGGGCCAATTCTAAAAATCCCGTGGCTTTTCGGACGGGGATATAGAAAATCAAGGTGCCGGGTTCATTCTGAAGAGAGACCAGCAATTTGCGGACGGATGTTTTTTTGACCGGAGGAAAGCCCAAAAATAAGAATCTGTGGGCGGGCAGTCCGGATACCGGCAGAGCCGCGGTCAGGGCGGACACTCCGGGAACCGGGACGATCCGGGTATCCTGGCTCAAAGCTTTGCGGATGAGCGGAAAACCGGGATCGGAGAGGCCGGGAGTTCCGGCATCGGAAACCAGGGCCACGTCAAGGCCTTCCCTCAGCTTTTTTAGTATGATTGGGATTTTTTCTTTTTCCCTCGGGTGAAAATAACTGATAAGCTTTTTTTTCAACTCCAAATGGTTAAGCAGCTTTAAAGTATGGCGGGTATCCTCACAGGCGATAAAATCCACATCTTTGAGAACACGGATGGCTCTTAAGGTTATATCCTGCAGATTCCCTATAGGGGTAGCGACGACGTAGAGTGTGCCCTTTTTCTCTTGGGTTTTATCCATGATGGAGAATTACTTCCCCCGGTCATAGGGATAAAGATAGTCCAGTCCGATGGTGCGTTGAGAGATTTTTGCGATGCAGGGGGGTTTTCTTTTAAATTCGGAAGACGCCATCATGCGGGAAATTTTTTCCACTTTTTCCCGTTCGAATCCTTCCTGGATCACCTGTTCTTTTGAGCGGCGCAAATCGACCATCCGGAAAAGAATGCGGTCGATTTCTTCATAGCTCATTCCGATTTCCTGTTCGTCGGTTTGGCCTGACCACAGACCGGCGGTGGGGGCTTTGGTGATTACGCTCTCAGGGACTCCCAAATGCCGGGCCATGACCCGGACCTGGGTTTTATATAAATCGCCTAAAGGATTAAAGGCGCTGGCCATATCCCCGAAAATGGTGCCGTATCCAATGAGAAGTTCGGTTTTATTGCTGGTGCCGATCACCAGGGCTTTTTCCCGTTCCGAGAAATCATAAAGCACCGACATTCTTTCCCGGGCCATTTTATTCCCCTTCATGCCGGGGTTTTGGGTGGGGAAGCGGGAGTAATAGGCGTCAACGGAAGGCTTTATGTCGACGGTGGCGGTTTTGATTCCCAGTGATTCCGCGACATTTTGGGCGTCTTTGACTTCCTGCGGGAACAAATCGCCGTACGGCATGATGATTCCGGTCACATTTTCCGGCCCCAAGGCCCGGACGGCCAGGGAAATAGAGGTAGAGGAGTCCAGCCCTCCCGAAAGGCCCAAAATTCCCTTTGAAAAGCCGTTTTTGAAAAGTTCTTCCCGGATAAAGCGGGTGAGAATCTTTTCAACAAAACCAGGATTAATATTCACTATTTATAATTCTTCTCAGATTTTCCAATAAAATTTCCGGCTGATTGTCCCGTTTGTAATGAAGGTGTTTGCGGGCTTCCCCAAGGACGTCCAGGTCAATGTCCACGGTCATAAAGTTTTCTTCCGCCTCAGGGGCTTTAGCCAGTCTGTTTCCCCAGGGATCGTAGACAAAAGAGCCCCCTGCGAACGTTTTTCCGTCTTCCACTCCCACCCGGTTGCAGTAGATAACAAAAACGGTGGAAAAGCGGGAAATGGTCTCGGCCATAAGCTCCCACATGCGGCTGGATTCAAATTCCGCCTCCCGGCCTATGCCTCTTCCCGGGGCCGCGCTGAGAATGATGAGCATGTCAGCTCCCGCAGTGAACAGAAGATAACCCGCCCCATAAAACAAAAAATCATAGCAGATCATCATGCCGGCTTTTCCCCAAGGGGCTGAAAAAGGGGAAAAGGTTTTTCCCTGGGCGAAAAACTTGCCTTCTTCAAACATGCCGTAAGTGGGCAGAAAAACTTTCCGGTGGATATGTTTGATCCGGCCGTGGCTGAAAAAGGCGGCTGAATTGGTATAAATTCCTTTTTCTTTTTCTTCAGCGAATCCCGCCACGAGAGAAAGGCGGCGGCTCCATTCTTCCAGTTCGCGGATAACCGGGTGCGCTTCCGGCTGGATGGCGATATCCGCAACGATATCTTTTAAAGTATAGCCGGTTAAACTCAACTCCGGAAACACCAGAAGATCAGCCTTTTCCTCCACCGCGTTCATGAACATTTTTTGGTGAAGCTCCAGGTTTTTTTCCAGGTTCCCGAGTATCGGCTTGATTTGAGCTAATGCGATTCTCATGATGTTAAAAATTATCATAATTCCGCTCCCTTTGCAATTTGCCTGCCCTTTCCGCGTCGGTGAATGATCCGGCAGGAACCAGGTGACAGCGGGCCCGGATGGATACAGCCGGGATTGCAAAGAAAGTGAACATGTTATATAAAGGGATGAGGAGGAACGGCATCAACCAGCCGGAGGATCATGGAACACATTGGATTTCATCTTAAAAACATTTATTTCAATACCCTGAAAGGACAGCTGGCCTTCAGAAAGGGCCAGGTTCAAAAATTTCTTTTTTTTCAGGAAGGATTTCTCATCCATGCCCGCACCAATCAGCCGGAGGAGATGCTGGGCGGGATTCTGTTCCGCACAGGCCGCATTTCCAACCAAACCCATTCCAAGCTGGACGCCTTTATCGAACCTAATAAATCCATTGGGGAAATTCTGATTGAAAAAAATTTGATCAGTCCGGAAGATTTAAAAGAGGGATTGAAAATCCAGATGCGCGAAATCCTGTTGAATACCTTCCCGGTCTTCGGCGCTGATATCAATTTTGAATCCAAAGACCGGTACAGCGGGGAAACTTTTGATGCCAAGGTCAACATCCCCTCTTTGATCGAAGACGGCATACGGCGGATGAAGTGCGATGAGAGGTTGATCCAAATCCTGAAAGATAAACGATTCGCTCCCAAATCCAAAGACTTCTTTTTCCGCTTAAGCGAAGAAGAAAAAGCGATTTATGAAAAAATATGCCGTGAGGGGGAGCCCCTGGAGGTACTCCGCTCTGTGGAAATCCGCCAGGAAGATTTTTGGAAAGGGCTGTACCTGCTTTTTTGCCTCGATTTGATAAGAATGGAAAGCGGAGAGAGCGGGGGTGAAAAAAGAACATCCGGCTCAAGCCAGCCCTCCTTTGATTCCCGGCTGAACGAGATATCGGAACTGCATCCCCGGCTTAATCAAATGAGCTATTATCAGGTTTTGGAGCTCTCGGAGGATGTGGACATTGCTGAAGTGAAGAAAGCCTATTTTCTGGCTGCGCGGAAATATCATCCGGATTTATTCAGCAGGAAACTTCCCCATGATGTCAGAGAGAAAATCGATGATGTTTTTGATTATGTCACCAAGGCCTACCACACGTTAAGCCATGAGCGCAAGAGGAAGGAATATGACCGGGAAAGGACTCAGCAGAGCCCCGCAGAAAAGAGCAATGCGAAGAAAAAGGCGGAAGTCCAATTCCGGAAAGGGAAAACCCTTTATGATCAAAGCCGGTTTAAAGAAGCCCTGGTTTTTCTGGAAGAAGCTGTGCGGCTGGATACGAATCAGGCGAATTATTTTTTGCTGTTGGCTTTAACCCAGGCGAAAATCGAAATGTACCATCAACAGGCGGAAAAGAATTTTTTAAAGTCCATAGAGATGGCGCCCTGGAACGCGGAAAGTTATGCCGGCCTGGGATTGATGTATAAAAAAGCCGGTTTGCGGGTCAAAGCGGAAAGATATTTTCGAAAAGCCCTTTCCATTGATTCTGATCACAAGGCGGCCCGCAGTCAATTGGCGGAACTTACCGGAAAATCCAAAAAGAAAAGCCTCAAAGATTACCTGTCCATGGATATTTTCTCAAAAAAAGACAAATAACCCCTCCGGCCTTGCCTCGCGTCGTCTTTCAGGACAACTTAAATTCCAAGCTTCTGTTTGATTTGATCGACGAGTTCCTGAAACTTGTCCAATTCCGTTTTCTGCTCTTTCTGAAGCTCCTCGATTTCCTCTTGAAGAGATTCAATGCGGCCGAGCATTTTATTCATCTCCTCTTTTTCCGCTTCGGTGAGATCTTCTTCTGATTTCTCCCCGAATTTTTCATTAAAAGTCTCGGTAAGGGTATTCAGCTCTTCACTCTTTTTTTGCAGTTCCTTGACTTTTTCATTATATGCCGGATTTTTACTGAAATAGAGGCTTTCCGCCAGTTTCATGGCTTTTTCGGAGTGTTTTTCGGAAAGGAAACTGGCAAAAAGCAGATACTCGACGGCATCGTCCACGGCGGCCGGATCGGTTTCGGCTTTGTTGGCCAGAATGACTCCGAGGTTGTAGGCGGTCTCTCCGCTTTTCTGGAGGGAAAATGCCTTTTTATAATATTCCACGGCTTTGTCCAGGTTCCCGGCGCGGTGATGAGCTCTGGCTATAAAAGCTGCGGTTGTGAAATCATTCAACTCCGCATGGGCGGCGGTGAAAGCTTGCACCGCCTGGGTGTACTTTTTCTGGTCATAAAGGGTTCTCCCGATTTTGACCAGCGTGGATACGATCTCCCGGTTTTTTAAAATTTGATAAGATTCCACATAAGCATTTACGGCTTCGCTGAGATTCCCTGCTTTTTCCAAAGCCTCAGCCCTGGTGTAATGACCGGCTCCGATCATTTGTTCCCAGGCTTTGACGCTTTTAGGCTCTTCGGCGGCGGACTTGGCCTTTTCGGCCGTCTGGATCATTTCCCGGGCGTAAGAAGCCGCCTTATCCAGGTCCTTCTCCTGGCTGATGTATCCTGAAGCCACATGCAGCAGCACCTGGGCCTTGGTGCTGTCGTCCAAGCCTCCGAGCTCCAGAGCTTTTTCCCCGTACTCCACCGTTTCTTGAGGGGTTTTTTCCTGGTAAGGCAGGGTGGCCAAAGTGGCATAGGCGAAATTTTCATATTGAGTGCCTTGTCCCTTGTACTTTTCAATCCACTGCTTGAGCTTTTGGGCCTTTTGATTGATGTCGGCGGTGGTCATGGCCTCGATATACTCTTCATTGGCCTTTTCCTGAGCGGGAAGAATATTAAAAAGAAAAAGAGTGAGCATCACAGAGGTCAAGAGTATTTTTTTCATTTTGCTTATCTCCTTGAAATTTTTAGCATAATAAAACGCCTGATAAAAAAAGTCAATTCACATATTTTTTGCTTACTTTTTACCTATGCTATGATACCAAATTTATGATTAAATGAAAAGCCGTCATGCTTTTCAGCCTGACCTGCCCGGCGCCTCGCATTGGTTCCGGCCCCGGCTTGCGGATAATTCAAGGTGGTTTTAAATCTTTCGATCTTGCGATAAAATAGCCCCATGCCTTCAGATAACTCTCCATACCCGGAATGGCTCAGAGCGGAGTTAGGAGATAATTTCAGGACCGGAGTGACTCTTGCCGAACACGCTCATTTCCGGATCGGCGGGCCGGCTGACTGCTTTTACAACGCCCGTTCAGTACCGGAATTGATTCAGGCCGCTGAAGCGGCCCAAAAAATGAAGTGCCCCTTATTTTTGATGGGCGGCGGATTCAATCTCCTCTTTGATGACGGCGGTTTCCGGGGATTGATCGTGAAAAACTCCGCCTCCGGCATCAAGCGGATTTCTCAGGAAAAACTGAAGGTTTTTTCCGGGACCCCTCTGCCGGATTTGATACGGTTTTGCATCCGGGAAGGGCTGGGGGGAGCGGAGTTTTTGGCCGGAATTCCCGGAACCCTGGGGGGAGCCGTTTCCGGAAACGCCGGTGCTTTCGACCATGCCATAGGAGAATTGATCTCCCAAGCGGTGCTTTTAAAGAAAAACGGTTCCATCAGGACCGTTGGAAGAGGATATTTCCAATTCGGATACCGGGACAGCCTGTTGAAAAAAACAGGAGAGGTGGTGTTGGAAGCGGTTCTGGAGCTGGGAAAAAAGGAATGCCGGCTGGTCCGGGACGAGGTCAATAGAGTTTTAGCGGCCCGTAAAGGAAAACATCCCCCCTGGGGAATCGCATGTGCCGGAAGCTATTTTAAAAATCCGGTTCTTCCCAGCGGAAAAAAAGTGCCTGCCGGATATCTCCTGGAAAAATCCGGGGCCAAAAAGCTGAAAGTGGGGGATGCGGAGGTTTACCGAAAGCATGCCAATTTCATCATCAACAAGGGAAACGCCTCCTGCCGGGATGTTCGAGCCCTGGCTGAAGAAATGCGCCGCCGGGTGAAAAATAAATTCCATTTCAACCTGGAGGAAGAAGTCATTTATCTGCCAGCCAGCTCATGAGGATTTGGTATTTATCCGGGGGGATCTCCCGGGCCGCCGCTTCCAGGACGCGTCCGGCTAAATTCCGGTAAAGCCGGTAAGCCGGAGGGTTTTTCCGCAATGCGGCCAGATGGATTTTAACGGTTTGCAGATCCCCTCTTATCACCGGGCCGGTCAGGGATTCCAGAAGCCCTTTTTCTTCAATGTTATTCAGGGTTTGCCGGACTAAGGGCAGCAGAATTTGATATTTTTTCTCTTTTTTTATTTCCAGTGGCTTGATTAAATCCGAGGCGGTCTGAAGAAGAGCGATCAACAAATTGGAAGACAGGCTGCAGGCGGCATGATAAACCGGTTTGTCTTCCTTATGGATTTCGAGGGGATTTCCTCCAATTTTATTCGCCATCTCTTTTAACCGGCTTCGGGCTTTATCTTCTCCTTCCAGGGTGATGTGAATTCCCCGGAACAGTTCGGGTCCGTCTCTCCGGGAAGCGAAAGTCTGGACCGGATGGGCGGAGGCGGTCAAGGCCCCTTTCTTTTCGAGCGGAGCCAGCACGTCCGCGGTAAGGATGCCGCTGCAATGGAAAACCAGCCGTCCTCTGAGATCCAGAGGAGAAAGCTCCTTCACCACAGCAGCAATTTCATCGTCGGGAGGGGTCAGCGCAATCCATTTTCCTCTGTAAGAGGCTTCCAGATTATCCGAGAAAGCGAGGGTGGACTTTCCGATTAAAGCGGCGCTTTCTTGGGCGGAGACAAGGCGGCGGCATGAAACCGCTTCCACCCGGAAACCGCTTTGAGAAAGGGCGCGGCCGAGAACGGTGCCCAGTTTTCCGGCTCCCAGGATAGCCACGCTCTTCATTTTTGTTTTTTAAAAATGTTCTTCCAATGGTCCACTTCCAGGGGAGTGGGCAGGGAAACGTCTTTATCCAGTTCCCGCTGCTTTTTGTATTTCTTCAAAGCCCGTTTCAATTCACGGTGAAACTCACGGCTGTCTATTCTTACGGCACCATTTTTCTTGGCAAAGGCTTTGATATCCCGGTCGGAACTGACCACGAAAAATCTCCGGGTGTCCGTTTCCTGTGAGATTAATTTTTTTATAACGGTGTCCGCGTTCTTTCCCTCTTCAGGAAAATGGACTTTGAATAGCGGGACGGCGGTGATGTTTGGAATGGAGCTGTCTGGGGGTCCGTCGAACACCAGGAGAATCCGTGTCTTCTTTATCTTTTGAAAGGCGAGCAGGCGGCGGATGAGCTCATGGCGGCTTTCCAGGTCGTTGAGATCAAGATCCGGGAGGGTGCCGATGAGATTATTGCCGTCGATTAAATAAGGCATTCTTTACAGGCTGGTGCTTTCTCCTGGTTTAAGGATGATGACTTCGGCTGTGTCTCCGACCAGTTTTTTAAACTCATTCGGGTCTGCGTTTACCAAGGGGAACGTATCATAATGAATGGGGATCACTTTTTTTGTTCGTGTGAATGCCACCGCTTTGGAGGCAGACCGGATTCCCATGGTATACCGGTCCCCTATGGGAAGAAAACTTAAATCCGGCTTGAAAAATTCCCCTATCAAATTCATATCATAGGTCAGGGCCGTGTCTCCAGCATGGTATAGGGTTTTCCCGTCCATTTCCACAACCACTCCGGCGGGGTCTCCCTTTTCGCAGGAGTGCAAGGCGTTGACCATGTGAACTTTGACTCCCCCGGTTTCCACAGTGCCCCCGATGTTCATTCCCTCAGTGGCAATGCCTTCTTCTCCGGCCGCAACGGCGATTTCATGGATGCCGACTAAAACCGCTCCGGTTTTTTTGCAGAGGGAGAATGCGTCGCCCAGATGGTCGGCGTGATCGTGGGTCACCACGATCACATCCGCTTCAGTTATATCTTCCGGCGAGAGAGACGCCGCTGGATTTTCTGAAAGAAAAGGATCAATATAAACAGTTTTGGATCCTTTTATCTTCACAGCTGAATGACCTAACCATGTGATGTCCATTTTTTCCTCCTTATTGAGTGTTTTTATCCTTTATTAGCCTGACTTATTCATAAAAAAATTGCGATGTTTTTGCAATCTTTTTCTTATCAGTGGTAAGCATGGTTTTTAGTGCAAGATCAAATGGAAAGTTTTTCATTTTTTAGTTATTATTTTAATCGCAATTTTTTTACCCTTCGGGCGGGCCGGATCTCACCTTAGAAAATCGTTTCTATGTGGTCATGGGAGCGGGAGATGGATCGCCGCCACGCGGATGTCCCCAGCGAGGACATCCGCTCCGATTCCGGCTTCGCTCCCCGGGGCGACATGCCCCTTGTCATTGCGAGGCTTGCGTCAGCAAGCCGTGGCAATCCCTTTCTGCCTCGTGAAAGCGGGGCCAACCGGCAAGACGAGGCCGCCAGGGATCCCTCGTCGCTCCGCTCCCCGGGACGACATTGAATTAAAGAATTGTCGTCCTCTGCGGCAATCCCGGCCCGTGAATAACCCAGGTTAATTATTATACGTCTTTATGCCGGAAATTCAAAAAAACAATTCTCTCCCTCGTTGCCGCCGTTCCATATGAGCCGGTCGTGGTTCAGGCTGGTTTGTCTGGTTTATCTGGTTTGTCTGGTTTGTTCAGCCTGATATATTTTAGGCTGTCATCCCGGGCGCAAATATGTCATTGACACACTTCTTGTCATGGCGAGGCTTGCGTCAGCAAGCCGTGGCCATCCCTTCCTGCCGCGTGAAAACGGGGCCGACCGCCCGGACGAAGCCGTCAGGGGTCCTTCGTCACGACATTCCTCAGGATGACATTTACTTAAAGAATGGTTCTCATCTGCGGCGGCTCCGGTCCGTTCATCCTGACCTCTTCATAAAAAAATTGCGATTTTTTTGCAATCCCTTTTTTATCAGCGATTAACATGATTTTTATTAAAAGTTCAAATGGAAAGTTTTTCATTTTCATATTTTTATTTTAATCGCAATTTTTTTACCCTTCGGGCGGGCCGACTCTCACCGCATCTGCTTTGTTGCAGGGCATTCGCAGTGAAGTACCACGGCTTCATGCCCTGCGCCTCGCATCTGCGGCAATCTCGACCCGTGAATAATTCAGGTTCATCATCCAGGCTGATAGGTCAGGGGAATAAGTCAGGTTGAAAAGGCAAAGAAAGTGAGTGAAGAATTAGAAATTGCTAAAGAGGAATCCGTTGCCTTTTATCCGGGGGGCCAGGACATCTGGCGGCCGCCGAGAAGGTGAAAGTGGATATGATGGACATCCTGTCCGGAATCCCTGCCCGTATTCAGAACCAGCCGGTAGCCTTTGTCGGCGATTCCTTTTTTTTCGGCGATTTCTTTGGCTTTTATCAATATATGGCCTGCCAGGTCTTTTCTGCTTTCAGGGATGTCGTTCAAGGAAGCGAAGTGTTCTTTGGGAATGATGAGAAGATGGACCGGAGCCTTGGGGTTGATATCTTCAAAGACCGTAATCAAATCATCCTGATAGACGATGGCGGCGGGTATTTCCTTATTAATGATTTTACAAAATATACAGTCTTCCATGCTCACTCCTTTTAGCCTTCTTTTACCCTGCGGATGTCCGCCCCCAGTCTGCTGAGTTTTTGTTCAATTTTTTCATAGCCCCTGTCCAGGTGATGAATTTCATTGATGGTGGTTTCTCCGTTGGCGATTAGGCCGGCAAGGACCAGGGAGGCCGATGCTCTTAAATCGGTGGCTGTGGTTTCCGCTCCGGAAAGCGGGGTTCTGCCTTTGACGATCGCTTTGTCACCGGACACTTCGATATTGGCCCCCAGCCGCAAAAGTTCATTGATGTGGGCGAAGCGTCGGTCAAAAATAGTTTCCGTGATGATGGAGGTTCCTTTGGCCTGGGTCATCAAAACAGTGAATTGGGCTTGCATGTCGGTGGGAAATCCCGGATAGGGTGAAGTGGTGATGTCTTCCGGCCTTAAGTCGCTGCGGCCGGTGACTTTCAAAGTGGTGGAATCGATGCTTTCAATTTTCGCACCGGCATACCGGAGTTTTTCAATGATGGTATCCAGGTGCAGGGGCTGCACATGGGAGAGTATGATTTCTCCTCCGGTTAAAGCCCCCGCCACAAGAAAGGTTCCGGCTTCAATCCGGTCGGGTATGATGTCATGGGTGGCGCCATGAAGTTCTTTCATGCCCTTTATATACAGGGTATCTGTGCCGATTCCGTCGATTTGCGCTCCCATTTTGACCAAAAGATGACAAAGATCAGCCACTTCCGGCTCCATGGCGCAATTTCTCAGAATGGTGTCGCCGTCCGCAAGGCACGATGCCATAACCAGGTTTTCAGTTCCTCCTACGGTTTTGCGGTCGAATTCAAATTGAGCTCCTCTGAGCCGTTCACATTCAGCCTTGATGTAACCATGCTCCAGGCGAATGGACGCACCCAGTTTTTCAAATCCGTGAATATGCAGGTCGGTGGGGCGGGGGCCTATGGCACATCCGCCGGGCAAGGCCACTTCTGCTTTTCCAATTCGGGCCAGCAGCGGTCCCAGAACCAGGATGGAAGCCCGCATGGCCCGGACTAAACGGTAGGACGCTTCATAGGAGTTGATGTTTTTTATTTGGATGGCCAGGGAATTTTTTTTGATGTGATAATCGGCTCCCAGTTCCTTCATCAAGGTGAGCACGGTATGAACGTCTTTGACCAAAGGAATATTGTGCAGGTTGATTTTTTCTTGTGTTAAAAGTGATGCCGCGATGGCGGGAAGAACAGCGTTTTTGGCTCCGCTTATTTTAACCTTTCCGTTTAGTTTCAGGTTGTGGTTTCCTCTTACTTTTATCTTTTCCATTTAGCCTGACCTTTACTTATCCGGAACATACATAAAAAAAAGACACATCTTCAGCATCGCATCCAAAGGAACTTGGGCCTGTTCATCATTCAAGTCGACTTCATTCTAAAATAAACCCATTTAAAATACAACAACCCGTCCGGACCCCCTTTATTCTCGACTCAAATACCATTCCTGTATATAATGAAAAAAAATGGTATAGGAGGGAAAATGCGTTTACTTCTGGCAGGATTCGGCACAGTCGGTCAAGGTTTGGCGGAGCTTATCCTCGAAAAAAAAGATGGATTAAAACAGAAATACAACCTGGAGCCCAGGGTGGTGGGCATATCGGATAAACTCAAGGGCAGTGTTGCTCACCCTGAAGGAATAAATCTCAGCCGGGCCTTAAAACGGGTCCGGGCCGGGGAAAGCCTGGGCGATGGAGAAGGGGATCTGTTTGATGGCGGCGCACTGGACATGATTGAGGGTTTGGATGCGGATGTCCTGGTGGAAGCCACTTATACCGATATCCAAACCGGCGAACCGGCCGCTTCCCATGTCCGCACCGCCCTGAAGAGGGGCATGCATGTGGTCACTTCCAATAAAGGACCGGTGGCTCTTCATTACCATGAGCTTTACGGACTCGCCCGGCAAAAGCGGGTTGACTTTCTTTTTGAAGGAACGGTTATGAGCGGAACCCCGGTTTTAAACCTGCTCCATGACTGCCTGGCCGGCAGCCAAGTCCAAGAGTTAAAGGGCATCCTCAACGGCACCACCAATTTCATCCTCACACGAATGGAAGAAGGCTTGTCTTATGATAGGGCGTTGAAAAGAGCTCAGGACTTGGGTTATGCTGAGGCTGTTCCGGACGCGGATGTCAAAGGCTGGGATGCCCTGGCGAAAGCCGCCATTCTGGCGAAAGTGATTATGGGCGCCCGGGAAAACCCTTTTGATTTCCCCTGCGAAGGGATAACCGGCATATCTTCCCGGGATATCAAGGACGCGCTGGAGCGAAACCGGCGGTTCAAACTCATAGCCCGGGTGTGGAGAGACGGAAGACGGACCAGGGCTGCGGTGGCGCCTGAAGAAGTGGAGATGAGCCATCCCCTGGCCGGGGTTATGAGCGCCTCCAATGCATTGACTATCACCACAGATGCTTTGGGGGACGTGACTGTGGAAGGGCCGGGGGCAGGCCGGCGGGAGACCGGATTCAGCCTGCTGGCTGATTTAATCAAAATCGCCCGGCGCCGGCCGGTAACCTGAAAAAGGAGGGAAAAATGAATCACAAGAATTTGGTTGGAATGCTGGCGGTGATTTTTTTGATCACGGCGGGGCAGCCCCTGCCTGCTGAGGAAGGGCTTAAAGTGTTTATTTCTGTTGATATGGAAGGAGTCTGCGGAGTTATTCACTGGGAGGAAGTCAGCCGCGACGGGAAAGATTATGGATTATTCCGGCGTTTGATGACCCTGGAAACAAACGCCGCTGTTGAAGGGGCCCTGGAGGCCGGGGCCGGCAAAATTGTGGTGCGGGACTCCCATGGCAGCGCCCGCAACATTCTGCCGGATGACCTTCATCCCGCCGCGGAGCTTATCCGGGATTGGTCGGGCAGCCCTTTCGGCATGATGGAAGGCGTGGATGAAACCTTTGACGCCGTGATTTTTATCGGATATCATGCCAGCGCCAATGTTCCTGATGCGGTGCTTAAACACACCATGACCGGCACCATCTATAATGTCACTTTAAACGGAATGGTGATGCCGGAAGCCGGAATCAATGGATTTATCGCCGGAAATTACGGAGTTCCGGTGGTTATGATCGCCGGAGATAAAGCCATCTGTGACCAAGCCGGCCGGATTTTCGAAAATGTTGTCACCGCTCCGGTAAAAGAGGGCATCGGCACCGCAGCCCGCATGATGCACCCGGAAAAAGCCAGGGAAATGATCAAAAACAAAACCCGGGAAGCTTTGTCCAAACTGGACACATTCAAACCCTGGACATTAACCGCGCCTTACACTATGGAGGTGACATTTAAAAACGAGGAGCGGGCGGAGAATGCTTCCTGGATTCCCGGGGCTGAAAGAACCGGAAACACCTCGGTTTCCTTTGCCAGTTCAGATTGGGTCGAAATTTTAAAATTTTTTAAATTCGCCCGGTGAATTAAAAAAAAAGAGCGGAAGCCGAAGCTTCCGCTCTTGAAAAGTCCCGGTGATTCAGAGCCGGTTATTTTTTGACCTGCTCTTCAAGCCAGTCGGTGGTGATGGTCTTGGGCCTTTCGATGGGCAGGCCGAGAGCGCGGTCCCAAATCAAGGATGCCAGAACACCCAATGCCCGGGAAGCACCGAACAGCACAGTATAGAAATCATATTCAGTGATGCCGTAGTGCAGCAGCAGGCAGCCGGAGTGGGCGTCGACATTGGGCCACGGATTCTTGGCTTTGCCGTGTTCCTGAAGGATGTCGGGAGCCACTTCATAAATGGCGCTGACCACTTGGAAGATCTCGTCGTCCGGGCAGTGTTTGAGCGCGAATTCTCTTTGGGCCATGTACCGGGGGTCGGTCTGGCGCAGCACGGCGTGTCCGTAGCCGGGGATGACTTTTCCGGCATTGAGCGTGTCCCACAGGTACTTGACCAGTTCGTCTTTGGTGGGGACTCCGCCCAAGTCTTCCTTGACTTCCATGATCCAGCGCAGCACTTCCTGATTGGCCAGTCCGTGAAGGGGCCCGGCCAGTCCGCACATTCCGGCGGCCAAAGAGTAGTAGGCATCCGACAAAGCTGAACCGACCAGGTGGGTGGTGTGAGCGGACACGTTTCCGCCTTCGTGGTCGCTGTGGATGGTGAGGTAGAGCCGCATCAATTCTTTGAAGTTGTCGTCCTCGACCCCCATCATGTGGGCCAGGTTTCCTCCCCAGTCAAGATCGGGATCCGGCGGAATATGATCGTTGTTTTTGTAGGATTTCCGGTAAATATAAGCTGCGATCTGGGGAAGTTTTGCGGTCAGGTTGAGAACATCTTCAAAGGTGGGATCCCAGTAGTCGGTCTTGGGCATGCCTTCGCGGTATTTTTCGGCGAACACGGAATCTTTCTGCAGGGAAGAGATCGCGGTGACGAATTGGGTCATGGGGTGGGTGTCGCTGGGGACCGCTTCCATGATTTTGATTAAATAATCAGGAAGATCGCCGCGTTTTTTCCATTCTTCGGTGATTTCCTTGACGTCTTCTTCCGTGGGAAGTTCACCGGTCAGCAGCAGATAAAAGAGGCCTTCCGGAAGAGGTTCTTCCCCGCCGGGAGCCTTGGGGAGCTTTTCCTGGAGCTGAGGGATGTTATAACCACGGAAACGGATGCCCTCATAAGGATCCAGGGCCGACGTTTCAGTCACGATGCATTTAACACCGCGCATTCCGCCGTAAGCCTGCTGGATTGTGACTTCAGAGATGACTTTGTCACCGTGTTCTTTGATCAGTTTTTTAACACGGTCCTGCATGGAACCCATGTTGGATTGAAATTTTTGTTTAAGTGCCATTGAGAAACCTCCTTTTTAGGCTGGCATTATTAAAGTAAACTTTTCCGCCCTTTGTTCAACGGAATAAAAATATATCACTGTGAAAGGCCCCTGTCAATCTATTTCAATCCAAAAACAAACGCCTCAGTTCCTGCCGGAGAAGTCAATATTTTTGTTGACAGAACCCCTCAAAACAGGTGTATTATCTTTGAATCACAACTGATCTGGATTATGGCGGGAAGAAACCATTCCCCGAGGCTTTTCAGATAGTCCAGGCGAAAGGAGCGAATAATGGAAATGGCTGTGCTATTGATCATTATTGTGGGGGCTTTTATCCTGGCGGCGGTGGTTTTTTACAACAGCCTGGTCAATCTGCGCAACCGCTGCGAAAATGCCTGGTCCCAGGTGGATGTGCAGCTCCGCCGGCGGTACGATCTGATCCCAAACCTGGTGGAAACGGTCAAAGGCTATGCCAAGCACGAAAAAGAGACTTTCCAGAAAGTCACCGAAGCCCGCAACACGGCGATGAACGCTCAGGGGGTCAAAGAACAGGAGCAGGCTGAAAATATGCTGACCGGCACCCTGAAATCTCTATTCGCGGTGGTGGAAAATTATCCCGAACTCAAGGCCAACCAGAATTTTCTTATGCTGCAGGAAGAGCTTGCTGGAACCGAAGGCAAAATTGCTTACGCCCGCCAGTTTTACAACGATTGCGTGATGAAATTCAATACCAAACAACAGGTCTTTCCCACCAATATCGTTGCCAACATGTTCAATTTCCAGGAAAAAGATTATTTTGAAATAGAGGAACCCGAAGCCCGGCGGCCGGTCGCGGTTCAGTTTTAAGCCGTTCTTTCCGCTGACATGTACGAACAGATTGCCGCCAACCGGAGGAAATCATTTTTTTTGATTCTCTTCTTTTTGATTCTGATCGGAGTCCTGGCTTATTTTTTCGGCCGGTTGACCGAGCTGGGCGCCTATGCGGTTGTTCCGGCGTTCCTTTTGGCGGGGGCAATGACCTGGGGCAGCTACTATCACAGCGACAAGATTGTGCTGGCGGCCAGCCGGGCGAAGCCGGTTAAGAAAGAAGAATATCCCCATCTTTACCACGTGGTGGAAGGTTTGGCCATAGCCGCGGGAATACCCAAGCCCCGCTGCTATGTGATCCGGGATTCTGCGCCCAACGCCTTTGCCACCGGCCGCTCCCCGGAAAACGCCGTGATCGTGGTCACCACAGGATTGATGGAAAAACTCAACCGGGCTGAATTGGAAGGGGTCATCGCCCATGAGATGTCGCATATCAAGAATTACGATATCCTGGTGCAGACTTTGGCCGTGGTCATGGCCGGAGTGGTGGTCCTTCTCAGCGATTGGATATTGAGGTCGTTTTTATGGGGGGGCGGCCGCAGGCGCCGTTCAAGCAGCGGTCAAAAAGGCGGCGGAGCCATCCTGGTGGCTGTCGCTCTGGCTTTGGCGGTTCTGGCTCCGCTTTTCTCCCAGATCATCCGCATGGCGGTCTCCCGTAAACGGGAATACCTGGCCGATGCCTCCGGGGCCATGCTGACCCGTTATCCCCCCGGACTGGCGTCGGCGCTCCGCAAGCTGGCCGCGGACGGCGAATCCCTGAAAGCGGCCAACAAAGCCACCGCCCATCTCTATATCGTCAATCCTCTCAGGTCCGGACGCCGGGGCGGCGGCATGTCCCGCCTTTTCAGCACCCATCCCCCTATTGAGGACCGCATCCAGCGGCTGGATAGCATGTGAAAAGCCGGTCTTCTCATTTGAGGCGGGTCCGGTCCGTTCCTCATTCAGGTTTATCGTGTTTTTCAGTATAATCCCTATAATCCGCAATGAAAAACATGGAAAAAAATTGGAACAGGGACAAAATCCTCCTGGAGAAAGCTCAAGCTGGAGATGAGACGGGTTTTAAAAAGATATTCGATGAATGCCACAGGGGGATATTCAACCTCTGTTTCCATATGCTTCAAGACCGCCAGGAAGCGGAAGATATCACTCAGGAGGTTTTTTTAAAAGCTTTTCGGAAAATAAATAAATTCCGGGGAGAATCCAAAATTTCCACCTGGCTTCACCGGATCGCTGTTAATTCTTGCTTAAACCGCCTGAGACGGAATAAACGGGCTTCCTTTTTATCTCTTGACTTCCTTTTGGAGAAAGGGGAAAGGCAAACGGATGTCCAGGAAAACGGTCCCCTGGAGCGGTTCACCCGTGAGGAGGAAAAGAAATATGTTCGCAAAGCTGTTGATTCATTACCCAAAAACCAGCGTCTGGCGGTGATTCTTAATCATTATGCCGGGTTTTCGTATCAGGAGATTTCTGAAATAATGGGGCTTTCCGCGTCTTCTGTGCGTTCTCTCCTTTACCGGGCCAAACAGCAACTCCAAAAAAAATTAGAAAACCCGCGATTATTTTAACGGATGTGGGTCTTAAGGAGTGAGTATGAGAAAATCAAAAATTCACAAGCGGATTCAAGAAAGGATGTTGCTTTATCTAGACGGCGAGCTTGAGAAGGGGGATGAAAAGAAAGTCCGCAATCATTTGAGCGGCTGTCCGGAGTGTTCCCGCAGGCTGGAAATTTACAGGCGGCTATGGAAAGACGTTTCCGGATCGAAAGAAGATGTTCCTTCCCAACGGCTTTGGAATCATATTCAGGCCCGGCTGGGAGAAATAGAAAAGCCCCGGCTGTTTTTTTCCCAATGGAAAGAAGTCATCACCCGCTATGCCTTTCCCGTGTTCATGGCCGTTACGGTTTCCCTGGCGGTGGCGGCGGGCGCCGCCATCGGCTCTTCCGGCCGGCCGTTTTTCTTCGAATCATCAGCCGATCTCCGCCCGCACGGGGCCATTGAGGAAGAATTTGAGCTGAACCTTTTTGATATCGCCCCGCCGGGTTCATTGACGGAAATTTTCGATGGAACCGGTCAGACTGGTCCGTCCAGGAAGTGAATGAAAATGAAAGTGAAAGCATTAACCTATGCGGTATTGATTCTTCTGATCGTCAATTTGACGGCTTTGGGGGTAATGGCCTATCACCGGTGGTTCAAGCCGGACTTTTCTTGTCCGGGAGAAGGGATGGAGCGATTAAAACGGGAATTATCCCTTTCCCCGGAACAGGAAAAGCAGATTCTGCAGGCCCGCGGTGATTTTCACAGCAGCCTTGATGCCCTTTCTCACCATCTTCAGGAGGAAAGAAGAAGTTTGGTCGCCGCGCTTAAGAGCGAAACCATGGATCCGGATGAACTGAAAAGCATCGTGAAAAAAATCAATGCTTACCAGCTCGAAGCCCAGGAAAAAGTTGTGGAGCATCTTCTTGCGGTCAAGAATATACTTCAACCCGCACAGCAGGACATATTCTTTTCGATCATAAGGGAAAGGTTTGAATCGGACAGCGAACCCGGAGAAGGACGTTATTTAAGAGTCAGGTGAAAGCGCAGGAGAATGAAATGACCTTTCTATTCCAAAAACTTTGCAGCCGGTTCCGTGAATTATCAATAATCCTGATGGTTTTATTTCCGCTTCCGTATCTTCAGGCGAATATGGAGAGCAAAACAGCCACTCTGTTGTCGCTTGAAGAATGCGTTTCCATCGCTCTCAGCAACAACCCCGCTTTCATTTCTTCCGCTTACGCGGTGGAGGAAAGTCGGCTGAAAACCACCGAAGCGCGTTCCGGCTTCTATCCGTCAGTAAATCTCAGCGCCGGCGCGGACGTGCTGAAGAGCGGAAAGAATGAATTGGGCGGAAAGGAGGGGGCTTATTCCCGGTATAATACCGGAATTTCGGCCCATTATTTCCTCTACCAAGGCGGCAGGAAGACGGCGGCCTATGAGGCGGCGGAGTCCGTATTCCGCACCGTTTCTTATCAGCATGAGGGTGGTCTCCAGGAGCTGATATTGAATATCAGCCAAGCCTATTACCGTTTTCTTCAGTCCCAGCATATGGAAAAAGCAGCCGGGCAGGCTCTGGAAAGGGCGGAATACTACCTGGAGTTTGCCAAGGCTCGTTTTGAAGCCGGTGTGGTTTCCCGCTCTGATATACTTAAGGCTGAAGTGGAGAAGTCCAATGCGGAGCTTTCCCTCATCCGTGCCCGTAACACCAGACTTTTCACCCGGGGATCACTTAATGTGCTCATGGGGCGAGAGGCGCATTCACACCTGGAAGTTCAGGACAACTTGGAAAATTTTGAGCTTAAGGGCAGTCTTGATTATGATGTTCTTCTGGAACAGGCGCTCCTCATGCGGCCTGAAATTAAAAAAACGGAAGCTCAGCTTGCGGCTCATGAATCAGATATACGCATCGCCCGGAGCAGCCTTTACCCTTGGGTGTCCGCCGATGCCGGATTCAATTTATCCGGCTTGAATTCTTCCGGAATGGAAAGCGGCTGGTTTGCCGGATTGAGTCTCAACTTTCCCATTTTTACCGGATTCGCCAACCAGGCCAGGGTATTTCAGGAAAAGGCAGCTCTGAGGGCTATGGAAAAACAGATGGAATCCCTCAAGCAGGAGATCAGCCGGGAAGTTTGGAATGCGTATCTTGATCTGAAGGAATCCGAAGAACTCATCGATAACTCTGAAATATTTTTGGCAAATGCCAGAGAGAACCTGGCTATCGCTGAAGAAGAGTACCGGGAAGGGGTTGGTTCGATGATGGAGGTGATCGACGCTGAAACCGCCCTGGTCGCGGCGGAAGAAAACCGGATCGAGGCTCTCGCCGGTTTTAAAATCGCTCTGGCGGTGGTCGACCGGGTGGCGGGAACATTGGGATATGATGCGGCTCGAGGAGATAAATGATGAAGAAAAAATTAGGGTGGATTTTATTAATTCTGGTTCTCATTTTTATTTCAGTTTTTCTTATACCGTCTTTTTTTGTTAAAAAGGATGCCGATTCATCATCCGTGAAAACAGTCCCGGTTGTCAGGCGTGATATTGGTTCTTCTGTCCTGGCTACCGGTATCGTCAAGCCGATGATCGGGGCTGAGGTCAAGGTCGGATCCCGGGTTTCGGGAGTGGTCAAGCGTCTTCGTGCCCAAATCGGGGATATGGTGGAGGCCGGACAGGTGATTGCTGAGCTGGACGAATCTGAGTTTAAAGCCAGGCTTGACCAGAATATAGCGGCTCTCCGGAAAGCAGAAGCCGACCTGGAATACAGCAAGGTCAATTTAAAGAGGCAGAAATCTCTCCTGGAAAAAAACTTCACGTCCCGTCAGCAGGTTGACATGGCGGAAAATGCGTATAAGACCGCTTCGGCCCAGGTTTCCCAGGCGAAGGCCAATGTTGAATATGCCGAAGTCCAGCTGGGCTATACAAAGATATATGCCCCTATATCCGGAGTCATTGCCTCCATTTCCACCCAGGAAGGGGAAACCGTGGCCGCAAGCCTCGCGGCTCCGACTTTTGTCAATCTTATCGATTTGACAAGGCTTGAAGTTCAGACCTATGTGGATGAAACAGATATAGGAAAGATAAACACAGGACTGGAAGCGGTTTTCACCGTAGATACCTTCAGGGATACGGATTTCGAGGGAAAGGTCAAAGCCATTTATCCCAAAGCCGTCATACAGGATAATGTAGTCAATTACATTGTGACGGTTGAAATCACGGATTTTAAGGATAAAATCCTTCGCCCGGAAATGACGGCGAGCGTGACGATTTATCTGGAGACACGAAAGAATGTCCTGGCTGTTCCCGCATCCGCGATCACCAGGGAAAGAGGGGAGTATTTTGTCACGGTCCTGGAAAATGGAAATCAGGTCCGGCGGAATATCCGAACAGGATGGAGAGACGGGGGTTATACGGAAATTATAAGTGGACTTGAGGAGAAAGAATATGTTGTCATTTCAGAATGATCCTAAAGGAGACCGGCGATGAATAAACCGGTTATTGAAGCAAAAGACATAGTTAAGATTTATAACAAAGGCTCCAGCGGCGAAGTGACCGCTGTCAAAGACGTTTCCATTGAAGTCGGCAAGGGAGAATTTGTCGCCTTGATGGGGGCGTCCGGTTCAGGAAAATCCACCTTAATGAATATCATAAGCTGTCTGGACCGGCCGACCAGCGGGCATGTGATTTTGGACAATATTGAAGTCAGCCGTCTTGAGGATGAGGAAATGGCCAAAGTCCGAAACAAGAAAATTGGTTTTGTCTTTCAAATGTTCAACCTTTTGCCCCGGACGAATGCTCTGGAAAATGTTGAGCTTCCCCTCATCTATTCCGACAGGTCCGATATCACCCGCCTGGCCCGGGAGGCGCTGGAAACCGTCGGCCTGAAGGACAGAATTCATCATAATCCCAATGAGCTGTCCGGGGGGGAACAGCAGCGGGTGGCTGTGGCCCGGGCGCTTGTCAATAACCCTGAAATCATTTTCGCTGACGAGCCGACCGGAAATTTGGACTCAAAATCCAGCTATGAAATCATGTCTCTTTTTAAGAAACTCCACCAGCAGGGTAGAACCATAGTGCTGGTCACTCATGAAGCCGACATCGCTGAATACGCCGAGAGGACTCTCGTGATCGCTGACGGCAAAATCATTGATGATAAAAGAAATCCACAGATAAAAGGCGGCGAAAAAAACGTTGAGAACATTCCGGCCGGGGAGAAAAAACAATGAAAGCAGGCAGGCTTGTCAAGGAATCATTTAAACAACTGGGAAAAAATAAGCTCCGCTCTTTTTTAATGATGATCGGCATTGTCATCGGTGTCACTGCCCTCACTCTGGTTGTTTCCGCCGGACTGGGAGCCCAGAAAAGAATCATGGAGCGGGTGCAGAAATTCGGATTGGACAGCTTGATGGTTTTTACGGGAGGAGGCCGCGAAATGGGCCGGCCGGCTGGTGAGCAGCCTGCTGTCAACCTGACGCTGGATGATGCGGAAGCAATAAAGCTGGAGGTTGACGGGATAAAGGAATTAGCCCCCTTCAACCGCAGAGGCCAGACCGAAATTATCTTTCAGGACTTAAACACCACAGCTGCCCTTTTCGGAGTCACCCCGGAATGGGCGCCGGTTTGGGATTGGACGGCCCGGGAAGGAGATTTCATTTCTGAAGAAGACATGGACCGGTTTGCCAGGTTCGCGGTCATAGGAGAAACAGTCAGAGAGGAGTTTTTCGCCGGACGCAACCCCATCGGAGAATATATTCAGGCCGGAAACGTTCAGTTTGAGATCAAGGGCATTATGGAAACCAAAGGAACCAGTCCAGGCGGCGGGGATATGGACAACCGAGTCTACATCCCTCTGACAACCTATATGAGGCGGGTGGCCAATGTCGATTACCTGGCGGGGATAAAAGTCCGTCTCGAATCCCATAAGGATATAGGCAGAGTCGCCGCGGATATCGAATCCCTTCTGAGGGAAAGGCACCGGATCGCTCCGGGGATGCCGGATGATTTTACGGTCAGAAAACCGGATGAAGTCAAGGAGATGGCGGAGAGCGTGGCCGGAACATTCAACATACTGCTGATCGTTATCGCCGGCATTTCATTAATCGCCGGCGGGGTGGTGGTTTCCAATATCATGCTGATGTCCATTTCAGAGAGAAAAAGAGAAATCGGGTTGAGAAAAGCGGTGGGAGCTCAACGGAAGCATATTCTTTTCCAATTTCTTCTTGAATCCACGGTGGTCACTTTAACCGGCGGTGCTGTGGGGATCGTCCTGGGAGTGCTGGGAAGCAGAATTATGTTGGCTTTGACCGCCATGCCCGTGTCTGTTTCCTGGGAAATTGTGGCGGTGGGGGTTTTTTGTTCTTCTCTGGTGGGGATCATCGCGGGGCTGCAGCCGGCGCGGCGGGCCTCGGCATTGCCCCCGACGGAAGCCTTGAAATCCTGATCCTGAAAAGATACCGGCGGCGGTTATGAGAATCGGTCTTAACCTGAAAATTTCCCGCAAACAGCTTATCGCCCATAAGATGCGGACTTTTTTGGCCCTGCTGGGAGTCATTATCGGGGTGTTTGCCGTTATTCTGATGGTTTCTGTGGGGAAAGGAGCCCAACAAGCCGTATTAAGCCGGATAGAGGCCATGGGGACAAATCTTATAATCGTTAACGCCGGCCAGATCCGGAGGTTCGCCGGAAGAAGAGAAATCCGGGGGACAGCCGCCACCCTGACTGTAGCTGACGCCGATGCCGTTGTGGAGAATTGCGGTTCAGTAAAAAGAGCGGCCCCTGTTCAAAGCAGGAAAATGCAGGTCAAATATGGAATTTACAGCACCAACACCACCATCACCGGCACTGTCCCCGGTTATCAGAATATCCGGAATTTCCGGGTGGAGGAAGGAGAGTTTTTCAGTGAGGAAGAAAACATCGCCTCTCGCCGGGTGGCCGTTCTGGGACGGTCCGTCTGGTGGAATCTTTTCGACGGCGAAGACCCTATGGGCGAGATTATCCGCATTGGAAATGTCCCTTTTGAGGTGATCGGAATCATGGAGAGCAAAGGGGTGGATTTAAACGGTGTTGATCAAGATGACCAAATTTTCATTCCGGTCCGGACGGCGTTGCGGAGAGTGTTCAATCTGACGTATATCAGCAGCATCAGCATCGAGGCCGCAGACAGGGAAAAAATGGATGACGCTGCTGAAGAAGTCCGGGAACTGCTGCGGGAGAGGCACCGCCTGGACCGATTGGACAAGCCGGATGATTTCACTATTCAGAGCCAGATCGATCTTCTGGAGGCCGAAAAAGAAACCACGGAGACATTCACTGCTTTAATCGGGAGCATCGCCGCTGTTTCCCTTTTGGTCGGGGGGATCGGCATTCTGGCCATAATGCTGATGGCGGTCAGGGAGCGGACCAATGAAATCGGCCTGCGCATGTCCGTGGGAGCCAGCCGTAAGGATATTCTGACTCAGTTCATTATTGAAGCCGCCATCCTGGGCATCGGCGGAGGAGCGGCGGGAATTTTGATTGGGATTGCGGGTTCGTTTTTTATCGGGGCCGCGACCAAATGGCCGGCTGTTGTTTCCTGGTCCGCGGTGGCGGTTTCTTTTGGGTTTTCCCTGCTGGTGGGACTTTTCTTCGGGGTGTATCCTGCCCGGAAGGCCAGCCTTCTTGATCCCATTGTGGCCCTGCGGAGCGAATGAAAGAGGGCAGGATCCCGGAAAGCTCGGAAGCCGCCGGCGGGTTTTCTTGTTGACTAAATTTATCGTTTAGTCGTATTATAATAGATGTTTGCATTCAAAGCTTCATTTTACCGGATTGAGGCTTTAGGTGGCGAGTTGCCGCTTGAAACATCTATCCCTCCCATAGAATGAAGCCATAAACATTTCTTAAGAAAACACATTTAATAAGTATTGGAGGAATATCAATGTCAAAGACCATAATGATATTGGGTGCAAGTTACGACCAAATTCCCATGATTGAAAAAGCCAATGAAAAAGAACTGAAGGTTATTTCTATTGACGGAAACAGGGAAGCGCCGGGGTTTGCCATAGCGGATGAACACCATTGTGTGGAGGTGATGGATTCAGAAAAAGTGTTGGAAATCGCCAGGCAGAAGAAAATAGACGGGATCACGACCATGGTCAGCAATTTAGGGATGAGAACAGTGGCCTACGTTGCAAGCCAAATGAATCTGCCGGCGATTCCCGTGGAATCAGCCAAAGCGGCGACGGATAAGGTTGAGATAAAGAAGATATTGCAAAAGGGCCATGTTCCTGTCCCCAAAGGGATCAGCTGCCGTCATTATGAAGAAGCCAAGGAAAAAATAAATGAGTTGGATTTTCCCGTAATTGTCAAACCGGTCGACGGCACAAAGGGCCGGGGGCTGGTCATGGTGGAAAATGAGAAAATACTTAAAAAAAATATCAATTATTCATTGACATTTTCCCCCAGCAAAAGACTTATTATAGAAGAATGGATCGACGGCCCCACAGTGGGAGCGGAATGCCTTATTGTTGATGGAGAACTGGAGCCGATTCTGCTTACCGACAAATATAACACAAAGCCGCCTGAATGTGTGACTCTTGGGCTAACCACCCCATCGGATTTACCTGAAGTCGTCCAGGAAAAAGTCATAGAAACGGCCAAAGGCGTCGCCAAAGCCCTGGGATTAAATACCGGGGCGGCCCATATAGATATGGTGGTGGATAAAGGACGGCCTAAAGTGATCGATGTCGGCCCCAGACTGGCAAGCGGGCCGGTTATATTTGATTTCGCTCCTAATATTATGGGAGTGGATATGATTGGAGCCATCATAGACATGGCTTTAGGAGAGACGCCGGTTATCAGGAAGCGGTGGAATGGAAAATATGGTGCGGAACGGTTTCTTCCGCCTTCGGATAAAGGCTGCATGTACACCATAAATTTCCCTAAAGTCAACAGGAAGTTTGCATATTATCCTTATAAAGAGCTTGGAGTTCCGGTTAACCGGCCAAAAAGTGATAACGACAGAATAGGGTGCTTTTCAATAGTGGCCGACTCCTACAAGGAAGCCGTGGAAGAAGCTGACAGTCTTTTACAAAGAATACACGTCGATATCGCCAATTAAAAAAATCCTCCAGGGTTCTGTCCCCATTAGCAGGAACTCTGGAGGAGATCGATCCGGTTGGCAGCGCCCCTGGGGTCAGGTCTTGAATTGTGAATTCTGATTATTAATGATTTCACTCACAGGGCAAGGCTGAGCCGCGGCCGGGGCGCCATCTCGAATCTTTCCGTGTTATCTGATATCAATCCCCATGTTATAGAGCATGAAGGCGTATTTATCCGCCGTTTCTTCAATCATCTTGGTGGTGCTGGAGGAGCCGTGGCCGGAGCGGGTTTCTATGCGGCTGAGCACAGGATTATCTCCGGCGTGTTTTTCCTGCAGGGTGGCGATGAATTTAAAAGAGTGAGCCGGGACCACCCGGTCATCATGGTCGGCCGTGGTCACCAGGGTGGCGGGATAAGAGACGCCCTCTTCTATGTTATGAAGAGGTGAGTAATGGTAAAGATTCTGGAAATGCGCTTCATCATCGCTGGTGCCGTACTCCACAGCCCAGGCCCATCCGATGGTGAACTTATGGTAGCGCAGCATGTCCATAACCCCCACTGCCGGAAGCGCCGCCTGGAAAAGATCCGGTCTCTGCGTCATGGCGGCTCCAACCAGAAGCCCCCCGTTGGAGCCTCCGGAGATGGCCAGCTTCCCTTTGGAGGTGTATTTTTCCGCGATCAGGTGCTCCGCCGCCGAGATGAAATCATCAAACACATTCTGCTTGTTAAGCAGCATACCTGCCTCATGCCATTTTTCACCGTATTCGCCTCCGCCCCGCAGGTTGGCCATGGCATAGACGGCGCCGTTTTCCAGCAGGAAAATCCTTAACGCGCTGAAAGAAGGTGTCATGCTGGCGTTGAATCCCCCGTATCCGTAAAGCAAAGCGGGATTGGTTCCGTCCATTTTTGTATCTTTTTTGTAAACAATAAACATCGGAATCCGGGTGCCGTCCTTGCTGGGGTAGAAAACCTGTTCGGTGACGTAGTCTTCAGGGCTGAATTTCACTTCAGATTTCCGGAAAACTTCCGAAGTGCCTTTTTCGATATCGTATTTGTAAATGGTGGAGGGATAGGTGAAGGAACTGAAGGTATAGAAAAGAATGTCATCTTCTTTTTCCGCGCCGAATCCCTAAGCTGAACCCAGGGCGGGAAACTCAATCTCGCGTACGGGAGTCCCGTTCATTTCGTGCTGGAAGACCTGGGTATGGGCGTCTTTGAGGTAACTGCAGAAGAGATAACCGCCTCCGGTGCCGGCGGTGCTCAACACGTTTTCTCTTTGAGGAATGACGGATTTCCAGTTTTCTTTGGCCGGATTTTTGGGGTCAACCAGAGCCACCTGGTAGTTGGGGGCGTCCATGTTGGTGTAAAGCAGGACCTTGTCATCAATGTTATCCACCGGATAGGTATCATTGTCGAATCCGGTGACAATCGGAGCGAAATCCATACCCGGAGCGGTCAAGTCTTTATAATAGAGCTCGTTTCCGCTGGTTCCCTCGGAGATGATGAGGAAGAGAAAACGTTCGTCTTCGGTGGCATAAACGCCGAATGTGCGCAGAGGATTCTCTTGATCCTCATAGATCAGAGTGTCTTTTTCCTGGGGATCCCCCAGCTGGTGATAATAGACTTTCATGTCCCGGTTTTGGCCTGTCAGCTTATCTTCTTCGGTCGGCTCCGGATAACGGTTATAGAAAAAACCATCCTTATGCCATGACGTGCCGCTGAATTTGACCCAGCGGATGCGGTCACCCAGTTCTTTTTTGGAGGCGATTTCCATCACCCGGATTTCCCGCCAGTCCGATCCCGCTTCGGAACGCATGAGAGTCACATAGCGGTCGTCGGGGGAGATTCCGGCGATGCTGATGCGGATGGTTCCATCGGGAGAAAGCTGGTTTGGATCAATGAAAACTTCCGGTTCTCCGTCCAGACCTTTCTGAATGAAGATGACGGACTGGTTTTGGAGTCCGTCGTTTTTATAAAAAAAGTAATAGTCTCCGGCGCGGAAAGGGGAGGAATACTTAGGATAATCGTACAGTTCCATCAAGCGGTTTTTTATGTTATCCCGGTAAGGAATCTGCTCGAGGTAGTTGAAAGTGATGTTATTTTGCGCCTGGACCCAGGCCTTGACATCTTCGGCAGTGTCATCTTCCAGCCAGCGGTAGGGGTCCGCCACTTCGGTGCCGAAGTAGTCATCCACCTGATTCACCTTTTTTGTTTCAGGATAGATGATCTGAGAAGCGTCCGGCCCTTCCATTTTCGGCCGGCAGGCCGGAAGAGCGATCAAACCGGTCAATAGAATAAAGCAGAGAATGTGTTTTTTCATAAATCACTCCTGAGGATTTTTTAGCCTGACCTATTCATAAAAAAATTGCGATGTTTTTGCAATCTCTTTCTTATCAGCGGAAAGCATGGTTTTTAATAATGCGCCTCGCATCTGCGGCAATCCCGGCCCGTGAATAAGCCAGGTTAGGTAAATAACATGTTTAAATAGCATAACGGTACGCAGCGGTCAATAATCCGGCATGCCGTTATATTCCACCACATTTTCCGGCATTCCGCACAGAATGAAACTGTGGTTCATGTGATCCCGTTCGTCCAGACCGATGCGGCGGAAAACATCCGCCCAAACCGGCAGATCCGCATATTCTTTAACTTTACCGCTTTTGACCGGCTGCTGTTCCCACTCGGGATGTTCTTCCACGAACCGGGCGTACTCATGTTCGGCATGATCTTCAAACTCCGCATTGAACAAAAAAGCCCGCCGGATATGGATCCAGGCCGAAAAACGCGTTAAAAAAACATAAAAGCCGGCTATAAAGAAGGGAAAAACCGGGAATAAGTACCAGGGGTCTTTGAGATTTTCCTCTTTCATTTTTTCGTTGATAACCTGCAAGTGAAGGTATTCGTTATCTTGGGCCTCCCGGCTCCATTTCATGATTTCCCAGGCTTTTTGAACCGTGTTCTGGTTTCGGTAGTGCCGGGTCAGGCGGCTGTATTGGCGGAATTCCCAGGCCCGGTAAGGAATGCTGGCCAGAATCTCAATGAGTTTCGCCTTGGGCAGGGTGATTTTTTTCCCGGCGAAAATATCCATGACCCCGAAAAAAATTTTCGCCGCAAGGGAATATTTGTACCGCGGCCGTTCCAGGGAACTTTTTTGTTCTTTCTTGAGGTCGACGGTCATAATCTTCTCAACTTAGTTCGAAAATAGCCTGGCTTATTCATAAAAAAATTGCAATATTTTTGCCATTTCTTTCTCATTACGAAAATACATTGATTTTGTTTTAAAGAACAGCTGATACTTTTTTCTTTGCCGATATTTAATCTTAATTGCAATTTTTTTACCCTTCGGGCGGGCCGGATCTCACCGCATCTTCCGGCTTGCGGCTCGTCGTAGTGAAGTGACGACCTTTCATTAATTTAATGTCATCCTGAGCGGAGCGAAGGATCCCGGACTGCTTCGAATTGGCAATCCATTGTCCATACGGCCTGGCGAAAGCACTCACAGATCCCTCGTCGCTCCGCTCCTCGGGACGACATTGAATTAAAGAATTGTCGTCGTCTGCAGTAATCCCGGCCCGTGAATAAGCCAGGCTCGTTATTTTCATTTCTTGCGGGTGGCGAAACCGCCATGAATAATTAGTTCGAAAATAGCGATATAGTCCATTTTGCCTATCTTGTCTATCTGGTTTATCTGGTCTGAAGAGGGCGGGAAAAGTGAGAAGGGCGAGACGAGCGAGACGAGCGGGAAAGGCGAGACGAGAGGGAAAATTCATTTAATCGCTATTGAAAAATTTTATTGAAAAATCAAATAAAAATCATTATAATGACAGAATCTTGAGGCGGGGCCGTAGTTCAGTCGGTTAGAACGCCGGCCTGTCACGCCGGAGGTCGCGAGTTCGAGTCTCGTCGGCCCCGCCAGATATGCCCTTTATCTCCAGCACTTTCCTGAGTTATTTATTCATTATTTCTTCATTATTTCAGCCTGGCTGATCTAAGATCAAGAAAATAAAGTAATTATAAAAATCTCTTCAGGGGCAGGGGATGCTTAAAAGTGATTTTTTAGTATAGGTTCATCACGGAAATGGATACCTGGGATTGAAAAAAGAAGGGACATCGCGTAAGTTCCTCTTGAGAATTTAAATTTAAAAAAGGAGGAACAGCGATGTCCCAAGCAATATTGTATCATGTTTTGGGTCTTAATGGATTTCATCAGTTGAGAGCCCGGAGGAAAGGCCGTTCTATTTTCTTGGAGGTGAT
>JAWODN010000038.1:0-7157 GCA_046483285.1 Candidatus Aminicenantota bacterium
CCCGCTCAAACGAAGCAGTCAGGGATCCCTCGGTGCTTCGCACCGCGGGATGACACACTCAAAGGCACCGCGCACCGCGGGATGACACACTCAAAGGCACGGCGCACCGCGGGTGACACCCCCCTTTGTCATGGCGAGGCTTGCGCCAGCAAGCCGTGGCCATCCCTTTCTGTCCCCTTGTCATTGCGAGGCTTGCGCCAGCAAGCCGTGGCAATCCCTTCCTGCCTCGTGAAAGCGGAACCCACCGCTCAAACGAAGCAGTCAGGGATCCCTCGGTGCTTCGCACCGCGGGATGACACACTCAAAGGCACGGCGCACCGCGGGATGACACACTCAAAGGCACCGCGCACCGCGGGATGACACACTCAAAGGCACGGCGCACCGCGGGATGACACACTCCTTGTCATGGCGAACGGCCCCGGCTTGTTCATCATCCAGTATAAGGAAGGTTAATAGCTGGCGAGGTTGATAATTTCCCGGGCGAAAGTCCGGGCTTCTTCAAGATCGTTTTTATCAGGGTGAGTGCCGGCGGAAGGCGCCATTTCAGTCCAAATCCGGTGTTCGGGGGATTTTTCAAATTTATCCATGGATTGAAGAGAGACTTTTCCGCGGCAGGAAAAAGAGCCCAAAACTTTGGCTTTGGAGGCTAAAACCGCCGCGTGTTCCAGAGCTTCTTTGGAAAAGGGGCTTCCGGAGACACTGCCGTGTGTGGAGAAAAGAGCGATTTTTTTGCCGGCGGGAAGGCTTCGAAGAAATTTTTCCATGATGTAAGGAACACTATGGCCGTGGACCGGGAAACCGATGAAAACAAGCTTATGTTTTTCCCCCTCTTCTTCGTCCAGTTCTTCCACGGGTTTGATGGTTTTGCTTTCTTCAATTTCCTCATAAATTGCTTGTGCGACTTTTTCCGTGTTTCCGGTTTGACTGAAATAAGTCACTAAAACTTTAGCCATGAGATGCTCCCGTTTGAAATTTTAGAATTTAAATCGAATTCCCAGTTTGATGGAAAAATTATCAAAATTAAATTCACCCTGCCTGAGATTTTTTATATCCGGTCTATCAGGAGGACGCGTGTGTCCGGTCAGTACGGAATAATATTGACCCAAATTCCATTGGTTGCTTTCATAATAATACAGGGAAGCCTTTCCGGATTCCGAAAACGGATCGCCGCCCAGGTACCCCTGATATGAATGAGATCCCTTAAACCCGTCTGTTGTTGACCAAACCTGCTCGCCCTCCAGGACCACAGCCACATATCTGATGATATCGAATTCCAATCCTAAAGAAAAATAAAAGCCGAGTCCCTCAGAGCTGAAAGATTGATTTTTTTCATACCCGTATTCATAAATATTTGCCCCCCGGGTGATTTGGGCGGTGTAATGATCCTTCAGGTCATATTGATAAAAAATGATATGCCTTCCGATTTGAGCGGTGACATAAAGACCTTCTAAATAGGGAATGGGGTGGGTGTAGCTCAATCCGATTTTCAGCGGCAAAATGGAGACTTTATTGCTGATAAACTGTGTTTCCTTCAGATGTCCGGATGGATTTGTGAACTCCACAAGACCTTGGCCTGATGCCGTTAAACCGCTTCCAGCCATATTCAAGGCGGCACCGGAAAAAAGGGGGATCCTGAGTTCGATCTCCAGGCTTCCCTGATAATCGAGAGGGGTGAATTCGCCTTGAAGCTGTCCTCCATGGCTCTGATGCCAATCGGACCAAAGCCGGTTGTATGAATGAATCCAGGTGTTGACATCGCTTGGGGCGGCGCTGTTTCCCGCGTAACTGAATTTTAAACTGATATAATTTTCCGCCTTGACCGCCGGCGATCCAAAGGCCAGAAGCAGCCCCATTATTCCGGTGAGAATGTGTTTATTCATGTTCATCTTATTACCATAACCGGCGGAAAATTTCCAATCCTGGCTTATTCATGAAAAAATAATTCGGGCGGGCCGGATCTCACCGCATCTTCCGGCTTGCGGCTCGTCGCAGTGAAGTGCCACGGCTTCCTTGCCGCAATCCGAAATCTGCGGCAACCCCGGCCCGCTCATCAGCCAGGCAATCCTGGCCTATTCATCTGCCATATGTTTGGGCAGGGTTATGGTGAAAGACATGCCTTGATTCCGGTTGATGTGAGCTTGAATGTCTCCTCCATGGTCTGATATGACTTTCCGGGCAATGGGAAGCCCTAAACCGGTTCCTTCTTTTTTGGTGGAAAAATAAGGTTCAAATATTTTATCCAGATCTTCAGGCTTGACCCCCTTGCCGGTGTCGCTGATTTTCAACCGGACTGAATCCGGATTTTCATGAAGCTCGATCGATATGATTCCTTTTTTATAAATGGATTCAATCGCATTTGTAAAAATATTGCGAAGGACAATTTTAATTTTAGCGCGGTCGGCGAAAATAAAAAAATCCCGGCCTTGATAGGCTGTCCGGATCTGAATGCGTTCCGGAAGAATGCTTTGATAAGGACGGATGGTTTCTTCTATCATTTCTTTCAAGTCGATCCGGCTTTTTTTTACGGTAGCCTTGCGGGATGTTTCCAGGAATTCCTGGGCGATCCGCCTTAAGTTTTCCACTTCTGAAACAATATAAGATGTGGATTCTTTAAGGGTTTTTTCAAAATCCTCCGGGCGGTCTTGGTAAACCCGCAGCAAATGTTCAGCGGATAACTGGATCGGAGTCAATGGATTTTTGATTTCGTGCGCGACTTTGCGCGACATTTCCGCCCAAGCCAGTTTTTTACTTATTTCCGCCAGCTCCTGCTGTTGTTTTTTTAAGTTCTTCACCATGGTGTTGAATCCGTCGATGAGAGTTTTCATTTCATCTTTATGGGAATAGGGGACTGTGACTTCCAGATTTCCTTCTCCGACTTCCCGGGTGCCGGCCAGGAGCTTGCGAATAGGATGGATGATGGTTCCCCCTATCCCCCGGGCCAGGGTCAGTATGGCCAGCAGAATAAAAAAGGAAAGGAAAAGAAGGAATTCGAATAAATCCCGGGTGAAATCAGAGATTTCCTGTTGCTCCAATGGGAAAGGGAGAGAAATCAGTAAGATGGAGTCCTGAAAATTATAGGGAACAGTGAGAGTGTTGAATGAGTATTCCCCGATCCGCTGAGTTTCCGTATAAAAAGGGTTGTTTTCATATTGGATTTTATAATAGATTTCACCATTGATGAGTTCAGGCAAGATGCCGTAATTAAAAAATTCCCTGTGGCTGCTTGATGCCAAATGGCCGTCCAGATACAAATTAACATCATTGTTGATGGCGGAACTTATCCACATCACTATATTATCAGGCGGAATGGTCAGGGTGGCTTGTTCTTCCTGCTGCAAAAAGAGAAAATCTTCCATAACGCGGCGGGCGAAACGGGCCCTGGATTCAGCTTCCTCGGTGATTTTCTGGGTGAACACACTGGCAAAAAAATCACGGGCTGAGAACGTGAATATCAGCAAAGGGATTATGGAGATGACCACCAGCGACATATAAACCCGGTTGGAAAAAGACCAAAAAGGATTTGTCAAACTTCCGGGAAGAAAAAAAAGGAAGCCAAGGAGAAGCGCCGTTGCGAGGCATGCTCCGTAAAGAAAAAACAGCTTTAAGAATTCAACCGACAAGTCAATAAATGATTTCCGTGGAGTGAACAAGGCGTAAATACGCTGATGGTGATTAAACAGGAGAGCCCGGAATTGTTCTCCCTTATCTGAAAAGATTATCCAAACCGGCTGAGAGGACCGCATCACGTTTTCGATGTCTGAAGGAGAAAGCCCTCTGGAGAGTTTATGGGGGTTGAAAAGAATATGTCCCTTTTGATCAAATTCAGCGAATCCAAGATCAAGGTGTTGAAGGGAAGGAATGGAGGCCGGTTTTAGAAGTTCATAGTAGGGATTGGCGGAATAGAGGAAGGGCAGCATGTCATTATCAATGGAAAGAACAACTCGGATTCTCCCCAAGTATTCTTCGTTTTCCGTCATATCACGGTACCCGATGACATACTGCCTTTCATTTCCCAAAACAGAAATGGTTTGGAAGCGGGTGGTCCATTCCGTCGATAAGGGAGGGGAAGGATCCTGAACTTGAGAAGGAAGTTCAGGCACATTTAAGGAAAAACGGGACAGAATATTCCCGGCGGACCCGATGAGTTCCAGGCTGGAGTACCAGTTGAAACGGGCCATCAAGCTTTTTTCCCACAAGGACTGCGCGGGATCCGGCGGAATCCGGCGCCGGAAAAAGGATTTGATCACGTCTTCACTGTCATCAAAAGCAGGGATAGATTGCTCTATCAGGTAAGATCCCCAATTGCCCTGGGATATGATGGTATGGTGCAGAGAATGTTCAATAATGGATTCATTCTTTTGAGTGGTTCCCGTGTGGATGGAGATATAAACCAGCATTGTTGATATAAGAACGCCGGCGGCGATCCACTCCTTTTTAAACTTAGTCTTGGAGACATGAATCCGGTGCCATACCCAAATAACCATTATGGTTTGGAGCGGGATCAGATAAGGGGAAGAATTCTCGGGGCGGAGAATCAAAAACCCGGTCGCGGCTGAAAGAACCGCGGCATAGAAAAGGGGGTGGGAACCGCAGAAAAGAGAGCCCGATTTCAGAATAAGCTGAATGATAAGCAAAGCGCTGATAAAAGCGAGAAGAATGCTTAAGTGAAGCAGAAGGAATGAGATGTCAAAAGAGAAGCGCTGTAAATACAGGCTGGAATTAAATATAAGTTGAAACAAAAAACGCTGAAAAAGAAAAAACACTCCGAAAGCCAGCGCAGCAGACGCGATCAAAACCGCAGCTCCGGGCAAAAGGGGACTTCTGGATTTTGAGATTTGGAGACGGGGATTGAGTATGCGCAAAGTGAATGCCATGATGAGAGTGAATATAAAGGCGGTTAAAAAGATGTCCATGGGCGATTGAGTGAGGGGTCCGAAAGAAATAAAACCGGCGGTGGAAGGGGAGAAGATGGATAGAGATTGAACCTTTTGCAAATGGCCCAGGGGAATAAAAACAATCCGCAAGCCCACTAAGAGCAAGAACACAGCGGCTGATTTCAATAGGGGGCTTTTTTTCCCAGACGCAATATCACGGTATAAGTAAATCAGCAGGCATAACAATCCGGTGATGATGAATATATATATGAACAGGGAGATATTCTCTTTTCTGGCGGAGATGCGCGCAGAAGCCGGGGGGGAACTTAAGGTGACTGTGGCGATAATATCTTGATTTTCGTTGCGGAGAGGGAAAAAAACAGTCTGGACTTGATCCTGCAGCCGGGGCTGTCCAATATATTCATCCTGGTGGCGGGCGAAAAGTCTTTCGAATCCGGTGATGTCCTCCCTGAAATCCCAATAGTCGATATTGAAATTTTTCATTAAGCGGGAAGAAAGAAAATGGTATTCCGGCAGGCGCCTGGCTTGGAATTCAGGGAAAAAGGCCAACAGGCGGTATATAAAAATATAATTTCCGTTTATTTTTTGAAAAGAAACCAAATAATACGAAGATTTATGGCCGATTAAACAGGTTGATTTGGGAGGAAAGGACGAAATATTATTTTGCCCGGAAAAAAAAACCGGGCCGACATCAAACACTCGTCCGCTCCAAAGAATCAATTCCCCTGAAGGGTGATAATAAGCCGCTCCTTCCCGGCTTTCTACTGAGTTCAGGGAATTGAGAAAATTGAATAAGCCGGGATTCGACCGGGGAACCTCGGCGTTTTCAATCCGGTGGTGTTTTTGCAGAGTTTGATTGAGAATCTGCTGAAATTCAATCTTAATCAGGCTGGAGCGGTCGCGGAGCCTTTCCAGGCTGTTTTGGTAATAATCGGACGAAATCAGCCAGGGCTGGATTAATGAGAAAATCCAAATAAGAAAGGCACCTGCAAAAAAAAACCCGGATAACCCCAGCAACCGGGAAGAGTGAAAGGCCTTTATATTTTTTCGGCTTTGATTTCTTTGATTGTCCATTCTGGGAATCCCCTCTTATCCGGAGAGGGCTCTTTTGTCAGGCTGAAAAAAACCAAAAACAAGTATTGATTCTTATTATTCCGGTTTCGGAAAGACCACCGGGTTTTAAAAATGAATTGATTTCCCTCGGGACGGCTGGGGATGGAATCCGGATAAAACTCAAAAGTCACAAATGTGGCAAATATTTTTTTAAAAAAAAGAAAGGCCTGATGGCCGGTCAATTGATCAGAAAAGTTGATGGGTTCAGGGAAAGAAATCAGAATATGGCTGTTTCTGGGAAAATGAGAAAGAAGCAGTTTTGGATTGTTTTGAAGAAAACCCCGCTCAATATCCAGAGAGCTTTGGGGGGAAACGGTAACGGCAAGCCACAGCAGGCAAAAAACGGAAACAGCCAAATGCTTCATTTTTTCTCATATTAGCACAAACCCGCACAAACCGCCATTTCCCTCTGTCTCCACATATGGTGAGATTCGGCCCGTGAATAAGCCAAACTAAAGGATACGATGGGGGATTTTTTTGGCGGAGCAAAAAAATAAATATTATTTTTCTTCGGACTTTTCCTCAGTTTCCGCTTCTTCCGCTTCGATTTCCAGGTTTTTTGTGCGGGCGGCGTCTTTAATGCTGCTGATTCCCGCAACCAGAGCGATGAGTCCGCCGAAGAAGAGGATAGGAGGAATGCAGCCGAAAACAAGATTCAGGAATTCTTGTGTCCATATCGTTAGTACCAGGATGATTCCACCCGCCATTGCAACCAGACCTAATAAAATCGCCAGAAATTTACCCATAAATAATCCTCCCTGTGTGAGCTATAAATATCATGTCTTTTCAGGAAAATTATATCAAATGAAAATGTAAATTTCAAAAAAAAAATCCAAAACGTTTTCGTCTGTATTTACAAAACATCTTTTCCCGGCCCATAAGTTCGAAAATCGAATCCTCGCGGCCATGGGAGCAAAAAAACATTTTCTAAGGTATAGGTAAGGGTTATAATGATTTTATTACCTGAATTATTCAGTGCGCCGTGAGAAGGCGCGAACCTTCAGTGGGAGACAACCCCACCCGGCAAAGGTCGCTCCAGCCGGAAGCAATCGGAGTGAAGGTGGAGGCGACGAAATCTTCAAAGCCTCTGATGAAGAGGGTCGCATGGCGACTTGGCGAGTATGCAGGCCGTAATGAGAATGAACGCTG
>JAWODN010000079.1:0-9819 GCA_046483285.1 Candidatus Aminicenantota bacterium
CGGGAGTACCCTTCCGGCCGGGGCCGGCCGGCTTTTTCCACCCAATCCTGGATCCGGCGCACTTTGTCTTCCACAATGTCACACACCGCCCGGATTTCAGCGCCTTCAATCCGAAGCAGGTTTCGAATATGCGAAGACCCCTGCAGTCCGACTCCTACAAAGCCGATTCTCACGGTTTCCAGCGGTTCCGCGGCAACCGGCGGAGGCGGGGGAGAAGAGGGGATAGGCTTTTCACAGCGGGAAAGATAAAGAGAGCCCAGTCCGATTCCTACGCCGGCAGCGCTTTTTTTGATGAAGTCCCGCCGGCTGAAGGAATCCTTGTCCACATCGGTTTTTTCTTTTTTTGAATCAGCCATTTTGAATCTGCTTCTTTTTTTTATATTAATTCAGTTTGAAATTAAGGTCAAAATAATTTTATTATGGTTTATCCGTCGGTAATGGCTGCCGCAGAGGCAAAACGCCCGGATAACACACCAAAAAGCGATGAAAATGGGAAGAAGGGTCCCGGCACGGATTTTGAATAGGGATTTCACTTAAGGTATAGGTCAGGTTATCATACAATGGCCGGGGAAGGAGACACCATTGGCTTTACAAACAATCGACTGGATGTTTGTGGGAGGCTTTTTCCTGTTGTCTTTGATTATCGGAGTGACGGTTTCCCGCCGCGCCGGGAAAAGCTCATCGGAATTTTTTCTTTCCGGACGAAACATGCCCTGGTGGCTGCTTGGGATATCCATGGTGGCGACGACTTTTTCTTCGGATACACCCAACCTGGTGACTGATATAGTCCGTCAGGACGGAGTGTCGGGCAACTGGGTGTGGTGGGCTTTTCTGCTTACGGGGATGTTGACCGTATTTGTCTATGCCAAGCTGTGGCGCCGGTCGCAGGTCATGACGGACATCGAGTTCTATGAGCTTCGCTACAGCGGAAAAGCCGCGGCGTTTCTCCGGGGGTTCCGGGCTCTTTACTTGGGTGTCTTTTTCAATGTGCTGATCATGGCCGCCGTTTCCTTGGCCATAATCAAGATCGGCGGCGTTATGTTGAAATTAACTCCGGTGGAAACCCTGCTGATCGCATCACTGGTCACGGTTGTTTACAGCACTCTGGGAGGTTTGAGAGGGGTTCTGATCACAGATTTTTTCCAATTCGGGATCGCTATGGCGGGTGCTGTAGGAGCCGCGGTTGTGGCGGTGCGGCTGCCCCAGGTGGGCGGCCTCCGCGGCTTGTTGACGGCGGAACCCCTGCAGGGCAAGCTGGCGATTCTTCCGGATTTTTCCCAGACCGAAACCCTGATTCCTTTATTTATACTTCCTCTGGCTGTTCAGTGGTGGAGCGTGTGGTACCCCGGGGCTGAACCCGGCGGCGGCGGATATATCGCCCAGCGGATGCTGTCGGCGAAAGAAGAAAAACACGCGGTGGGGGCCACCCTGCTATTCAACGCCGCCCATTACGCCCTTCGCCCGTGGCCATGGATCATTGTGGCTTTATGTTCCTTGCTGGTCTTTCCTGATCTGGCCTCTTTGCAGAAGGCTTTTCCTCATGTGGCGCCCCACGTCCTCCGGCATGACCTGGCGTATCCGGCGATGTTGACTTTTCTCCCCGCCGGTTTATTGGGTTTGGTGGTGGCATCCCTGATCGCCGCCTTTATGTCCACCATATCCACCCACCTCAATTGGGGCTCTTCCTATATCGTGAACGATTTCTATAAACGTTTTCTGGATCCCGGAGCTTCGGATAAAAAACAGGTGCGGGCCGGCCGGATTTCCACGGTGGTGCTGATGGCGTTAACTGCAGTTATGGCTCTGGTGCTGAGCAACGCCCTTCAGGCTTTTCAGATTTTACTGCAGATCGGTGCGGGCACCGGCCTCCTGTTCATTCTGCGATGGTTTTGGTGGCGGATTAACCCTTATTCCGAGCTGACCGCCATGGGGGTTTCTTTTCTGGCAGCGGTGTATCTTCAGTTGGTTCATCCTTATACAAACCTGCCGGAAATCTCCGTCCACGGGCGCTTGCTGATGGGAGTGGGCATCACCACCGTCGCGTGGGTGAGCGTGACGTTTTTGACCCGCCCCAGCGACCAAAAAACCCTCCGGTCTTTTTACCGCCTGGTCAAGCCGGGCGGCCCTGGGTGGGCGAAAGTGGTCCGGTCTGCCTGTGATGAAGGGGAAACGCTGGAAGACACAGAAAAAGGCTGGGATGTTCCTGCCGGAATTTTGTGCATGGTCCTGGGGAGCTTGATGGTCTACAGTGTTTTATTCGCCATTGGGTATTGGATATACGGAAAAATTCCTGCGGCGGCATTGCTGACAGTCACATCTCTGGCTTCCCTTTATGGGCTGACGCGGGCCTGGAAGAAACTCCGCTGGCTTGCCTGAGCAGGTCCAATCACTTCTTGTCTCCGGTTATTTCCTTGTCGCGGTTGAGCTCAACCATATCCACGCTTTGGGAAAAGTCCCCGATAAGGTGCTTGCAGAAATAATCCCCCCGGACCCAGAACCAATAGTCGCTCATATCCCCGAAACCGTGGCGCTGACCGGGGAAAATAAAAAAGTCGAAGCGTTTGTTGGCCTTGATCAGGGCATGGGCCATCCGGAAGGTGTTGGCGGGGTGGACATTGTTGTCGATGTCTCCAGTGGTCAAAAGGAGGCGGCCTTTCAAATTTTCCGCCAGTTCTGAGTTCGTATCGATCTCATATTCAAACGTGATATTCCCTTCTTCATCCTTGACTTCCTTGACTCCGTGGTGCTTTTCGCTCCACCAGGTGTTGTAGATGTTGTTTTCATGATTGCCGGCTGAAGAGACCGCGACTTTGAAAAAATCCGGATACACCAGCATAGCGGCTGTGGACATAAAACCTCCGCCGGAATGACCGAAAATCCCCACTTTGTCGATGTCGATGAAAGAATGACGGGCCGCCAGCTGTTCAATAGCGGTCTTTTTATCCGCCAGGCCGTAGTCCCTCAAGTTGCCGTAGCCGTAGTTGTGATACCACTTGGACCGGTTGGGATGGCCTCCCCGGTTCCCCACCGTGATGACCACACAACCGAATTGAGCGAGGCCGGAAAGCCCCCGGTTGGCGGCGAAGGATTTGGCGACGCTTTCGGTCTGAGGCCCGGGGTAAACATAAGCGATAATGGGATATTTTTTGGTTTCATCAAAATCAAAAGGCTTATGCATGACACCGAAGAGATCAGTCACGCCGTCATCGGCCTTGACTTTGAATGTTTCCGGAAATTGGTATCCCGCTTCCATCAAAAGCGACAAATCAGCGGTTTCCAAGTCCAGCAGATGATTTCCCTGGTGGTCGCGAAGAACCGTCTTGGGCACTGTGTCCACACGCGAGAAATTATTCACGAAATAACGCCGGCTGTCGTTCATGGATACGGAATGATTGAAGTTCCCCGGATTGAGCAGTTTAAGTCCTGTCCCGTCAAAATTGACCCGGTAGAGGTGCATATAATACGGGTCTTCTCCCTCTTCCCTGCCGCATGCGTTGAAAAACAGCACCCGGTTTTCTTCATCCACTCCGGCGATATTATCACAATGGAACGGGCCGGATGTGATCTGGTTTTTCAGCTTGCCGTTCTCGTCATACAGATAAAAATGGCCCCATCCGTCTCTTTCCGACCAGTGAATGATTTCCCGTCCGTTGTCAATAAGGGCCGGGGTGATGAACTCCACGTAAGTGTTCAGTCTTTCTTCAATCAGGGTTTGGGATTTTCCTGTGGCGGTTTCGGCGACGCAGATGTCGACACGGTGGAGATTCCGGCTGGTGCGCGAAAAATATAATTTGTCCGAAGTTTCGGACAGCCACAAGGCCGGACGGTGGTCATCGTCGCGGGTGCTGGGTTTGCGGGGAGCGGTGAAAATGGAAACATACTGGTCTTTGAAACGGGCGGAATCCACTTCGGTTTTTTCCTGGCTTTCCATATCAAAAACAAGGATTTCCCGCTGCGGCACGTGTTCCTCTCCAGGCATGGAGTATTTATATGTTTCCAGGGTGGGACGGGGCTGGGCCATGGCGTTGATCACCCACAAGTCGTTGACTTTCCTTTCATCGCTGCGGATCATGGCGAATTTTTTGGAGTCGTGGGACCAGATGATATTGACCGGCTGTCTCTTGCCTTTGTTTTTTTCTTCATCCACGTTGGACTGCCCCCGTCTGGTGCGGGCGTAGCTGTAATGTTTTTCTCCATCCTCGGTGAGCTGATGTTCTTCGATTTCTTCGTCTTCCTCGTCTTCCAGGTATTTTTCGTAATTGACCCGGTCCATCCAGAAAAGATTGTGATCGCGTGCGAACACGATGATGCTTTCGTCTGGAGAGATGTTGGCCCAGTCGGGCTTTTCCGGTTCTTTTTCATAATCTTCCAGTAAGTGGAGCTTTCCGTCGGCCAAGGTGTATTCGAAATAAAAAACTTTTTTCTTGGGCTTCTTTTCTTTTTGGCGTTCTTTTATTTTTTCTTTTTCCTCTTGCTCAATTTCCTCTTCCTCTTCTTCTATTTCCTCTTCCCGGGAACTTTCCACCTCAAAGCGGATGGCGGTGTCCTCTTTGACGAATTTGATTTTTTCAATAGGCAGATGCTTGGCTTCATAGGGATCTTTGGTTAATTCGGTCAGCATGGCCGCCATTTTGGCGTTGTCAAACAGGGGTTCTTTGGTTTTTTTAGCCGGATCGACGATAGTAAAAAATTTTCCTTCCGTTCCTTCCATACTGTACCAGAATCTTTGGCTGTGCTTCAGCCAGTGGGCGTCAACCCCCGTATCAAAAATCATTTTCTTCATACGGGGAGGAGAGAACCGGGCGGCCAGTTTATAATTGGCTTTTTCGACCGGAGTCAGATCCTCCGCATACGACAATAAAGAACAAATTCCGATGAGAATAAAAATCAAGAAAGCTTTTTTCTTCATGATGCCCCTTTCTTTATTTAGATTTGTCTGACTTATTACTTAACCTGACCTATACCTTCGAAAATGACAGCTTCGCTGTCATCCTGAGGCCTGCGAAGCAGGCCGTGAGGATCTTATTCGGCTTCGTCTGATGAGCCGGTTCTGACTCATAAGCCGAGGCACTCTAAGATTCCCGTCGCTTCGCTCCCCGTGACGACATGCCGCTTTGTCATTGCGAGGCTTGCGTCAGCAAGCCGTGGCAATTCCTTCCTGCCTCGTGAAAGCGGGGTCAACCGCCCATACGAAGCAGTAAGGGATCCCTCGGTGCTTCGCACCGCGGGATGACACACTCAAAGGCACGGCGTGCCCCGGAATGACAGACTCAAAAGTGTTCCGCTCCGGGAATGACATTGGGATCATTTTCATGGTTCGCGGTGTCCTTATACTCATGATGAATCCATAAAAAAATGGTTCGGGCGGGCCGGATTTCATCGCATCTGCCTGCTTGCGGCCATCTCGAGCCGTGAATCAATAAAATAATTATAGCGGCTGGGAAGTAAAGAGTAAAGCCGGCGGTCCACCCCTCCATTCTCCATTCACAATTCTCCGTTTTCCATTCCCCGGTTCCGTTTCACATCCTTTATGAGGGTTAAGAATTCGGACAGGACCATGGCGGTGGCTCCCCAAATTTTGTTTTCCCGGAAGCAGTAAAAAGGAATTTTCCTTTTTTCGCCGCGGAGGATCCAAAATTCGATTTCCATATTTTTTTTATTTAAAAGATGGTCAAGGGGAATTTCAATAATCTCTTTGACTTCGCGGGGATCCGGAACAAAACCCGGCCGCGATAAAGCCCCGCCTGCGGCCGGATAAATACAGAACCGGCTGGGTGGAATATAGAGCGGGGTCAAAGTCCCCAGGATCCGGTATGAATCAGGTGCGATATTCAATTCCTCCCGGGTTTCCCGCACCGCGGTCCGGATGATGTCTTCGTTCTTTTTCCGGGCACCCCCGGGGAAAGAAATTTCTCCGCGGTGGTGCAGAACATCCTCGGTGCGGCGGGTGAAAAGAATATGAAGGCGATGGCCCGCTGGGTATAGCAGAATCAGAACTCCGGCTTTGCGGCATAAGGCTTCCGCTTGGGGAAAAGGGATTTGTCCCGGCCGGGGTTGGGGAAGCAGGAGGGATTGGGCGGCCCACCCTGGTTTTGGTGATGCCAGTCTCAGTTCCAGGAGGCGGAAGAATGCCTTGGGCGTGAATTGGTCAGGTTGGGCCAAAAGTCAGCCTCCCAGGAGGGTGAAAAACTCCATGGCGTGCTGAAGCCAAACCATCCAGCGCGATGTCCATTTGAGCGCAGCCTGGGATGGAGATGAGGAGGTCCGGCTGTTATTGGTCCGGCATATGTCGATGACCCATATGAAATCAGGGTCCACCACGGCCTGCCGGATTTTTACCGGACTGCGGTATTTGAACCGTTTCCGCCGGTATTTCCCGTCCCACATTTCACGTTTTTTCAGGCCGTCCTCAAAGATGATTAAAACCTCCACCGGGACTTGGACTTCTCCGAGTCTTCGAACCAGCACTTCACTTTCATACAAAGGCGGGGTTTCTGTTTCATCTCCGGAATGGAATTCTTCTCCGGACCATCCCCGGAGAGGCGTTATCCTCCGGTTACGGATGTGTTCGACAGCATAATCCAATTCACCGGAGCCGTATATGAATTGATCCAAAAGCCAGCTCAAGTTTCCTCCCGCGAATTCGGATACCACTGAGTAAAAGTCTTCCGGCCGGGGGTGCTTGAACCAGTTCCGGGTGGAATAAGCCTTGATCATCTCCGCATAGGTTTCCGGGCCGAGAAACCGCTTCAAACTTCTCAGCATGAGCTCTGCTTTGGAGTAGGAATTGGCGCCGTAGCTGGAGCGGTTCATGAACTGCCATGTGAAAAGCTGCATGATATCCATCCGGCTGGTTTGGCGGTGGCGGGAGATCCCGCTGGATTCAATGGGAATTTCCACCTCCGGGAAGACCACCGGGATATTGAAAAACCGGCGGGAAAAAAGAGGAGGAGGATAGGCGGCATAATAGACTTCCGAATCCAAAAAGGAGGTGAAACCCTCATCCATCCATGCGTTTTCAAATTCATTGGTTCCCACCAGGCCGTAAAAATAATTATGGCCGAACTCATGGATGGTCACGCCTTCCGGACTGGGCATACGGGGGTGGGTGAGGAAATAAGCTCCTCCGGTGAAAAAAGTGGGGTACTCCATGCCTCCTGAGCGGCTGTTGTAAGCCGGGTCCACACAAGTGACAGTCGAATAGGGATAATCTCCATACAACCGGCTGCAGATGATCAAAGAATTCTTGACAGCCTGCATGTATCTTTTTTTCAGGTGCTTATGGTAAGGCTGCAGCAGCAGTGTGATTTCCGTCCGTTTCCCGGGAGCGAATTCGAAATATTCTTTGACTTCAATGAAATCAGGAGAGGCTGTCCAGGCGAAGTCATGCACCGAGTGCTGAAAAAAGCTGTGGGTGCTGGTGCCGTCGGTGTGGTCGACGCGCCTGGTGTGTTCCCCGGTGGCTCCGACGATCATGCGGGAAGGCAGGGTTATCTTCACGTCATAGGTTCCATAATCGGCGAAAAAATTGGTGGTGGCGTGGAATTGGTGGCAGTTCCATTTTCCTTCATACAAAACCCCTATTTTAGGAAACCATTGCGCAATGAAATAATAATCTTTATAAACACCGGTCCGGTGGATGGGAGTGGGGACCTTGGAAGAGAAACGGATGCGGAGACGTATGGTTTCGCCGGGTTCGACCGGCTCGGGAAGCTGGACTGTGAACACGGTTTGCTCGTGAATGTTGTCGTTGTCCGGCTGCCGGAATTCGAAAGTGTCCATCAGGTCGGTCTCCAGTTCCTCCTCTTTTTCTATCAGAACGATGGATTTGATCCGGCAATACCCCCAGTCCTCCTTTTGAAACCGGGAGATGATATCTCCCCAGCGGTCCCGGCCTTCAGTTAAAAAATCACTCCGGTTGTTTTGAAAAGCATTCCAGTAAAGATGGAACCAAAGCTCGCCGGCGGGGATTTGAGATGTGTTAGTCCATTCCAAAATTTCGGTTCCGTTGAGAGTGTGGTCATTGGTGTTGAGAGTGACGTCTATGGAATAGTTGGCGGTTTGTGGGCAGAACGGTTCCTCCATGGACCATCCGGTGCAAAGCGGCAGGGCAAGCATGATGATGAATACGATCTCTTTTTTCAAGGCCGCCTCCTTTATCTTAGCTCCGGCATCTGCGGCCATCCCGGCCGCTTATCAACCAGGATAACCCAACAAACGCAATCAACGCAAGTAACGTTATCTTGTTCGCTGGGAGTATTTGTGATATAACAATTTCGATCGAATCCCGCATAGGAGTGATCATTATGGAGCAAAAAGAAGAAAGAAACTGGGGCATGTTCTGTCATCTTGCGGCCCTGGCCGGGTTTATCGTTCCCTTCGGGAACGTCATAGGCCCGCTGATTATCTGGCTGATTAAAAAAGATGAGTCCGAATTTGTGAACGAGCAGGGAAAAGAGTCGTTGAATTTCCAGATTTCCTTCAGCATATATGCTATTGTCGCAGCGCTTCTGATCGTCATTGTGATAGGAATCATTCTTTTGATCGGGCTGGGGATTGCCATGCTGATCCTGGTGATTGTCGCAGCCATTAAAGCCAGCAACGGAGAAAAATACAGCTATCCTTTGACCGTTCGTTTTATTAAATAAGCCGGGATATTCTAATCTGGCTTATTCATGGACCGGGATTGCTGCAGATTTCGGCTTGCGGCGAGGAAGTCGCGGCACTTTACTACGTAAAAACACCACAATTTTTTTATGAATTCGCCATGAGTATAACACACTGCGAACCATGACAATGATCCCAATGTCATTCCCGGAGCGGAGCGCTTTTGAGTCTGTCATTCCGAGGCACGCCGTGTCTTTGAGTGTGTCATTCCGCGGCGCGAAGCACCGAGGGATCCCTTACTGCTTCGTATGGGCGGTTGGTTCCGCTTTCACGAGGCAGAAAGGGATGGCCACGCGGCCTTCGGCCGCTCGCCATGACAAAGTGGCAGAAAGGGATGGCCACGGCTTGCTGGCGCAAGCCTCGCAATGACAAAGCGGCATGTCGTCCCGGGGAGCGAAGCCGGAATCGGAGCGGATGTCCTCGCTGGGGACATTCGGGTGGTGGCGATCCATCATCCCGCCCCCATGGTCGCAAGATTCGGTGAGATCCGGCCCGTATGAATTTTTTTTTGTGAATTCATCATGAGTAAAGCTCACCAGAAAGCGATGAAAATGGGGAGAAGGATTCCGGCACGGCTTCTTCCCCCGTCTTCGCTGCCTGCGGCTGGGGCCCCCTCCAGCCGTGCCGCGACTGGCGCGGATTTTGAATAGGGATTTCACTTGAGCTATGATTAATTTACAGAATGAGGTTAATATGGCTTTATGGAATTCAGGTGTGGCTGAAGTGACCTTGAAGATTTAGCCTTCTGAGGGCTGTGTTTGAGGGAACCCGGCGGAGCCGGGCTGCGAGCATGTTTGACCCACGGACGGGGGGAGTTGCGCAGCAGCCGAAAACACAGGGCGAAGAATGGCGTTAAAAATCTGAAGGGAGCACAAGCCATACCTGAATTTCATATGCCATAAGGAAACCATTTTCAAAGTAATTCATCATGAAAACAAAGCAGACCGCCCCGCGGGAAAGGACAACCGGATGAAAGGACTGCATATCAGAGAATCCATGGCCATGGCTGCGGGTTCCTTGTGGGCCAACAAGCTGCGCACTTTTCTGACCCTGCTGGGGATCATCATCGGGGTCCTCACCATAATCGCCGTGGTTTCCATCATCCAGGGACTGAATGAATATGTCTACACCCGGATGGCCATGTTCGGAACC
>JAWODN010000131.1:0-50227 GCA_046483285.1 Candidatus Aminicenantota bacterium
GATCATTCCATCCAATTCTGCGGCGCGAGGGACTCCATATACCGATACCCCGGCGCTTCGAACCCGAAATGCTCCCGCCAATGACCCATATAATTCTTCCAATATCAGCACGTAATCAAGGTTGGAATACCCCGCTCCCGAATGTTCCGGGGGAATGACTATTCCCAGCAGTCCCATGTCCCCTAATTTCCGGGTGAAGGTTTCCGTCCACAGACCCTTTTGGTCACTCTCTTTGACCAAAGGGCCGATCTCCTTTTGGGCGAATTTTTGAATGGATTCCTTTAACATCTTTTGTTCATCCGTCAATAAAAAATCCATTGGGTTCTCCTTCCGCTAAAATTTATATCCCTGACCTATTATCCAGGTTTCCATTTATGCTCCCGTGCTTTCCTCATATTAACCGGGATTGTTGACAGAATCAAGCCTGAATGAGAAACAGGCCGATTGACATCATTCCTTAAATCTTCTAACCTGGATGATGACCGGGCCGGGATGGCCGCAGATGCCGAACAAGGGCTTTCCGGCCGGCACTTAAAGGATAAATGTTATGATAAGGGTTATTTTATTTGCGTTGCTCGCCTATATCATCTATCTTCTTTTGAAATTCTTTCAGGGGATACAAAAAGCAAGCCGGAGAGTGTCTTCCTCATCCCGGAAAACCGGAATGATGGTCAAAGACAACGTTTGCAACACCTACCTTCCGGAAGATGATGCCATTAAAGAAAAATTTAATGGAGAACTTCATTTTTTTTGCTCAAAAAAATGCCGGGACACATTCCTGGAATCCCATAAAAAAGCCTCCTGAGCCTCAGGGGGATAGACTCCAAACATCAATAGTCACGGTTTCCCGAAGAGTCATTTGCTCGTGCTCATAATGAGCCGGCACCACATATGATTCGCCGGATTTGACCACGAATTCATTGGTTCCTTCATCGCTTTTTATGATGATTTTCTGCTCGCCTTTCAATATTGTTGTGACCTGCTCATAGGAATGCTTATGGAGAGGCACTGCTGAGCCTTTTTTATACTCAAATTTCGCCATCAGAATGTCTTTGCCGCAGGCAAGGGTGATGCGCTTCACTCCGCCGAAAACATCCACGTTGTGCTGTTCTTCTTTTTTGACCTTAAACATCGCCTTCTCCTCTTGGTTATCTGGCGGGAGGGCGTCTCTCGATTCAAACCGCTTTTCCTACCAGGCAATTCTGAATTTTTCAAACTCCCCCTGATATTTTTCCCAATCCGCATCCACATGACCGACCCGGGAACCCACCGGCCCTTCTTTCAGCCTGCCCATGAATTTTCGTATGTCGTCCTCCCGGCCTTCGGCCAAAACTTCAACCCGGCCGTCAGACAGATTTTTCACCCAGCCGGTCAAATCCAGAGAAACGGCGGAATGCTGAGCAAACGCGCGAAAGCCGACCCCCTGAACCAATCCCGATACAAATAAATGAACCCTTTTCATTTTGGTAAAAATAATATCATAATGCGTTTGAACGGTAAAGCCGGCCTATAGGCAAATCAGGCTATGGGATAATAATCCTTCGTCCTTTTCCCAGCTGTATGGATGAGCGGATGGCCCGGTGAGTCCAATCCCCTGCTTTTTCACAGGCACCGGCAGCGGTCTCTCCCGCAGCCATATAAGCGAGAGCAGCCGCTGAGAAAAAACAACCGGTTCCATGAACCTCGCCGGCCAATCTTTTCCGTTTCCATTGATATTCCTGCTTTCCGTCAAAAAGAAAATCGACGGGATCATCCTCAAAATGCCCCCCCTTTATCAAACAGGCCGCCCCGGAATGATCATAAATTCTGCGGGCGGCTTCCGCGGCGGTTTCCGGATTATAAATAGTCATATCCGCCAAAAGGCCGGCTTCATTAAGGTTAGGCGTGATCAGGTCCATCCGGCCGCCCAGAACAGAAAGAAAATCCGGCAACGCCTTATTTTCCAGCAAAGCCCGGCCTGAACTGGAAAAAAACACCGGATCCACAACCACGGGTATCTCCCGGTTTTCTAACAGGATGTCTCCGACGAGGAATAAATTGGAACGGCTGCCGATCATACCGACCTTAATCCCTGAAAAAAAAACATCTTCTTTTAAGGCGCCATATTGCCGTCCGATAAGATCGCCGTCACGGGGGTGCATCTCTTTCACAACCTGGGTATTCTGTTCGGTGTCCGCCGTCGGTATCGCCATGCCGGCGAATCCCATCCGGAAAAACACCTGAATATCCAGCAAAACTCCCGCTCCGCCGCTGGGATCGAATCCGGCGATGGAAAGAAGAATTTTTTTCATGGATTAAACCTGTCCGGTTTCTCCTGATTTAATCAAAAGCCGCTGCAGCATAATCGGACCGACAATCTGATTTATGGCAATAACCGCCAGCATCACGGTCCTGAACTCATCCCCCCAATCAGGAAAATTCCGGTCGATCACGATAATCATTCCCAGAGCCACGCCGGCCTGGGATATGAAACCACTCCACCCCCATTTCTGAACATACCGGTCTTCCCCGGAAAATTTAGCACCCAGAAAAGTTCCCGCGTATTTCAACAGCCCCCGCCAAAAAACCAGAACCAACGCCAGCATCCAGCTTTGCCGCAAAGCATCCAGGTTGAGCGAAGCCCCGGAGATAGCGAAGAAAATCACATAAACCGGCAAGGAAACATTTTCCAGAGCTGTGATCAAGTCTCCTCCATGGGAGGAAAAATTTTGCACAATGAATCCGGCAATCAAGCAGATCAGCAAGGGGTGGAAACCGTAATTATGGGTGATTTGATAAGACAGAAATGCCGCAGCCAGAATAAAAACAGTCATTTTTCTTTTGACATATTTCATATACAGAATAATGGTGATTCCGACAATAACGCCTATAAGCACAGAACCGCCTATTTCCTTGAAAATATGCTGGACAAATCCAAAGTCAAAATGCTGATCCTTGGAAATCAGGGACTTGGAAAACGTCAGACTGAAGGCGAACAGCCCAATAATAAAAAAATCTTTCACCACCGCTGAACTGAGAATCAAATCACTCAATTTCCCGCGGGAGCCGGTTTCAGTCAACACAGCCAGGGTTGTGGAAGGAGAAGTGGCGGTTGCCAGTGTTCCCATCAAAAGAGAAATCGAAATAATTTCCGGAATGCTTTTCCCGGAAAAAATTCCGAAAAGATGAGCGAAAGCCAGCCCGAAGGCAATGAATCCGCCCAATATCATGAACGTCTGCAAGACCACAATAGAGGATAATCCCTTGATTCGGCCGCGCAGCTGCGCAATTTTCATTTCTCCCCCCGCAGCCAGGGCGATCAAGCTCAGCGCCAAACCGTCCAGAAGCTGAAGGTCTTTAACATCATTTAAACTTATAAAATTCATCAAATAAGGACCGCAAAGAATTCCGGCCAGGAGAAATCCGGTTATTTGGGGCAGTTTTATCCGGTTTATATTTTTTCCCGCAAGAAAAGCGAACACTAAAATAAAACCCAAGGCGATGGAGGTGCTTTTCCCGGGGTTGATATACGATTCCATAAAAGGCGCCTTCAAGAACGCCATGATCAAAAAAATAACCGCCATGGGAAGAATTGTCATGTTCGCTTCTCCAAGCGGTGCAGAGAGGTCCGGATAGCCCCGGGGCTGAGAAGCTCACTGAGCACAATCATAAGAAGGGAAACCGAGAGAAACACATCGGCGAGAAAAATGGGATAGGTTAATTTTATACTGACGGCAAAAGCAACGCCCATTCCGCCGGAAGATAACAAACAGGCTCCAAAAGAGGGAGGCAGGGAAAAAGGGAATTTTGTTATTTTCTCCAGCAGAGGCATAGGCAGGGTATGCAATATCACTTCCAGCGCCAGCAGCAGCACAACCAATGCCGTCATTTCCCATGTCAAATTCAATTCCCAAAACGCTCCGATTAAAATTAAAAACACAATGAACAAAGGTTTTTCCGTTGAAAGCAAAAGCGGGTAAATTTTTTCATGATTCCGGGTGAGATTGGAATAGAATACTCCCAGGAGCATACATGCAAACAAGGGAATCAGATTGAAATAAAAGGCTGTTCCGGATACAAAAAAAACCATGCCTAAAATAGACACTAACAGATCTTTATCTGAGAGCTTTTTCCGGGTTATATAATAAAAAAAATATCCCATCATTCCGGAAAAAATTATCACTGCGAAAAGAATAATACCGCCTTCCAGAAACATATTTTCTCTGGAGAGCGGGTGCCGCCAAAAAGAAGCCAAGACCGCCAGGCCGCAAATCCCCCAGATGCCGCCGGTGCTCACCAGAAAACGGGCTAAATAAAAATACTTATTTTGACAGGGAACAAAAGGAGCCATGGCATTGAGAATAGCCGGGGAGTGCAAGGTCAACAGCAGCCCGAGAGACACCGCCATCAAAGCCAGCGAAAAAGAAGATTGGCCGGGATAAAACTGATGAAGAAAAAACCATATTATTGCCGTCCCCGGCACAAACGTCAGGACAAATATAAAAAAAGACAGATAATAGTATTTGAGGCTGAACCGCTTCAAATATCTCTTTTCGAACTGGAATCCAAAAACAAATCCGATCCAGCCCAAACCCAGGGCCATGACAGGATTGAGCCCCCGGAGAACATCATCGTTCAATATATTTAAACCGGAAGCTCCTAAAATCAAGCCGAGAAATATATAAAAAAGACCGGATATGAAGAAAAACCGCAGGCTGAAAAAAGTCTTCTCCTTCCGGAAGACAAACCTTGCCCCCAGCATGGCAAAAAAAATCAAGAGAGCTAAGGCGTATACGGCCTGCATGGCACTACGTCATTTCCGGCTTCAATCCCTCAACCCTGTCGAGAGGCAGAGAAAAAATAATACCTGTGCCGGGTTTTTGAAGGTCACCCAAAATCTTCTCCAACACATTAATAACTTCGGTTTCTTTCTCTTCCCTGACGACGGTAAAGATGGTTTTATTATGAGTTTCCGCTCCGGCAAACATCTGGCGCAAGCCGGCGAAAATGGGGACATCCTGGGACAATATCTGTCCCATCCCCACGCTGTCGATAATCGTCGCCCCCGTAACTCCAATTTCTATAAATCCCTCCAGAACTTCTTCCAGTTTTTCAACTCTATTCAGAATGAGCACCAACAGTTTCATGTGACTTTTCTCTCTTCCTCATCAATTTTTTTACAGATATCTCTGACTGATTCAGCTTTTCTTATTTTTTGGACGATCTCGGATTCCTTGATGAACCGGCAGATATGGGCCAGGACTCTCAGTTGCTGCCCGGGTTTATCTTTGTGCCCCAAAAGCAGTAAAAGAATGGATACAGGTTTTGGTTCATCCGTTCCAAAATTTATCTTTTTCTTAAGGACAGCCAGGGCGAGGAATGTTCTTTCCATACAGCTGGTCAAGGCGTGAGGAACAGCGATTTCCTGATCCAATGCGGTGCTGCCCAAGCGCTCTCTTTCCAAAATTCTCTCCAGCACCTCAGCCCGGTTTTTTATTAAACCCCTCTCTTCCAGAATAGAAAGGAATCTTTTCAAGACCTCATCTTTTTCGCCGGGCTCTAAACCCAGCACAATTTTGTCTTGCGTCAGCAAGCCGCCTATTCTCATTTTTATGCCTCACAATCCTGACTTATCAGTTCGCCTGATCTATACCTTAGAAAATGACAGCTCCGCTGTCATCCTGAGGCCTGCGAAGCAGGCCGTGAGGATCTTATTCGGCTTCGTCTGATGAGCCGGTTCCGACTCATTAGCCGAGGCACTCTAAGATTCCCGTCGCTTCGCTCCCCGGGACGACATGCCACTTTGTCATTGCGAGGCTTGCGCCGGCAAGCCGTGGCAATCCCTTTCTGCCTCGTGAAAGCGGAACCCACCGCCCATACGAGGCAGTCAGGGATCCCTCGGTGCTTCGCACCGCGGGATGACACACCCAAAGGCACGGCGTGCCTCGGAATGACAGACTCAAAAGTGCTCCGCTCCGGGAATGACATTGAGATTATTTTCATCGTTCGTGGTGTATTATACACATGATGAATTCATAAAAAAATGGCGATGCCACCGTACCCTTTGGCCATGCCGGGACCCTTTTTCCGGTTGTCATCGTTCATTCTGTGTGATGATATCATCAGCACGATTCAAAATCTCAGGAGGAAATTCAACGCCCTGAGCCTCCGCCGCCTCAGGATTGATAACCATTTGCACTTCTTCCATATAATGGAACGGAATGTCCCCGGGTTTTTCACCTGCTTTGACCCGGAGCGCGATCTCTCCGGCATGATATCCCATCTTAAAAAAGTCCCATCCCAGAGCCGCGCATGCGCCTTGCCTGACTGACAAAAGAAATCCGCCGAACAAGGGAATGGTATTTTCATTGGCCACCTGCCCTACAGCCTCAAAGGCCTCATTGATGGTGTTATCGGAAATCTGATAGATCACGTCAATGTTTTTGTTAAGCAGCATCTGAGCCGACCAGAGGACTTCGCTGGCATTGGCGATGGGGACATCCACAACCTGCATTCCTATTTCAGCGGCCCTCTCCCGGGCCAGCTCCAAATAATATTCCGAGTTCACTTCAGAAGGCGTCCACAAAGTTCCCAAACGCTTTGTCCCGGGCAAAATCTCTTTAATAAAACTCAGGCTTTGCCGGATCGGCCCTAAGCTCGATATTCCGGTGACATTTTCCAGATGCTCATCAGGTGAAGAACCGGCCCCGGCACGGTAAGGATTCGCTACAGACGAAAATATAATCGGAATGTCCCTGGTGACGTTCAGGGAAGCCTGCAAACACGGGGTGGAAAAAGGCACTATCATATCCACTTTCCGGGACACAAATTCTTGCGCGATTCTTTGAACTTCAGCGATGTCACCGTAAGCGTTTTTTTTGATCAATCTCACATTGACGCCGTCTCGCAGCCCCCCGTCTTCCAGGGCTTGTATAAACCCGGACCGGGCGGTATTCAAAGTGGGGGCATCGTTGACCTGGAAAATACCTATGGTGTAAAGACCGGAATCGTCTCGGCCGCAATCAAAAAGAAAAAAAACATTGATAATTAAAACAAACAAAAATAATTTTTTCATGTCTGAATGCCGTTTTCATGATAGTCAAAAAAAAATGCTTTCGCAAACTTTTTGCCGCAGCTTTCCCACAGGTCAGGAAACGACATCCAAGGTTTCTAATGCGATTCTTTTTTCCTCATTGGTGGGAATCACCAGGATTTTGACCGGCAGCCGGCCGGTGCTGATATCCCGGTTCTGTTTGGATTTTTGCCGGTTCTTTTCTTCATCGATTTCAATCCCCAGCATCTCCAGATTTTCACAACTGCGCTCGCGGATCAGCGGTGAATTTTCCCCGATCCCGGCGGTGAAAACAACGGCGTCCAGCTTCCCCATGGCGGCGAAATAACTCCCCATATATTTCTTTATCCGGTAGGTATACACATCGATGGCGGTTTGGGCTTTTTTATCGCTGGCCGCGGCACGGTCCTCCACCTCACGCATATCATTGGTACCGCACAGTCCTTTCAACCCGCTCTCTTTATTCAGAAGATGGTCGATTTCATCAAAAGGCAGCTTAAGATTCTTCGCCAGGAAAAAAGGAATGGCGGGATCAACGTCACCGGACCGGGTACCCATCACCAAACCTTCCAAAGGAGTCAATCCCATACTGGTATCCATGCAGCGGCCGTTTTGCACCGCTGATATACTGGCGCCGTTTCCCAAATGAACCGTGATGAGATTCAGTTCCGAAAGCGGATTTTTGAGATAATTCGCCGCTTCTTCGGCCACATAGGCGTGAGATGTCCCATGGAAACCATACCGGCGGACTTTATGCCCGGTGTAAAGGTGATAAGGAACGGCATAGAGATACGATTTCTCCGGGATGGTTTGGTGAAAAGCCGTGTCAAAGACGGCGACTTGGGGAGCATCCGGAAAAAGACTCTGCGATACCTCTATCCCTTCAAGATTTGGAGGATTGTGCAGAGGCGCCAGGGAAATATTTTCCCGGATGGCATCTATGACCTTGTCATCAATAACCGTTGAGGATTGAAAAGCTTCGCCTCCATGAACAACCCGGTGCCCCACAGCGGCGATCTCCGATTTGTCGCTGATAACACCGCATTCAGGGTCGACCAGCAGTTCCACAATCCGGTTCAATCCCTGGCGGTGATCGGCGATCGGCTCGTTTTCTTCTTTCTTGCGGCTTTCACCGTTATCATCCATGATTTCATGCTCCAGGAAGCTGGTCTCTTCTCCGATTTTTTCCGCCAATCCTGAAACCATAACCTTTTGTTTTTTCATATCAAACAATTGATATTTGATAGAAGAACTTCCCGTGTTGATGACAAGAATTTTCATATTCCTTCCTTCGCTGTGTTTAAGCTTGACCTATACCTTAGCCTGTATTATTCATAAAAAAATGGCGATGTTTTTGCAATCTCTTTTTTATCAGCGATAAGCATGGTTTTTAATGATGCGCCTCGCATCTGCGGCAATCCCGGCCCGTTCATCATTCAGGTTCGTAACTTTGAATTATTTTTCTTGAGCTTGAATGGCCGTAATGGCAACGGTGTTGACGATATCCGCGACAGTGCATCCGCGGCTGAGGTCATTGACCGGTTTATTCAAGCCCTGAATGACAGGCCCTATGGCCACCGCATTGGCCGACCGCTGGACGGCTTTATACGTGTTGTTCCCGGTGTTTAAATCCGGGAAAATATACACCGTCGCCCGCCCGGCGACTTCGCTGTCCGGGAGCTTGGTGCGGGCCACTCCGGGATCGATAGCCGCGTCATACTGAATGGGGCCTTCAATCTTAATATCCAGCCCTTGCTTTTTTGCCAATTCTCTGGCCAGTTTGGTGGCTTCCCTTACCTTATCCACATCCTCCCCCACTCCGGACTCGCCGGTCGAATAGGAGAGCATCGCCACCCGCGGTTCAATATCAAATATTTTGGCGGTTTGAGCGGAAGACACCGCAATTTCAGCCAACTGCCGGGGATCCGGTTCCGGATTAACGGCGCAGTCGCCGTACACCAACACCCGGTCGGCCAGACACATGAAAAACACACTGGAAATAATGGAAAATTCGGATTTGGTTTTAATAACTTCAAAAGAAGGCCGCAAAGTGCTGCGGGTGGGGTGTATCGCTCCGCTGACCATTCCGTCCGCGTCTCCGGCATAAACCATCATGGTCCCGAAATAATTGGGATCGGTCATATTGTCCCGGGCATTGACTATTTTGGTGCCTTTATGTTTCCTCTGCTCATAATAAAGCTGGGCGTATTCTTCAAATTTATCGGATTTTTTAATATCAATAACCCGGACATTCTTCAATTCCAATTCCAAATCGGAAATTTTGGTGTGGATTTCCTCTTCATCCCCGAGTAAAGTCAATACGGCGACGTCCCGGCGGGACAGAATTTCCGCCGCCCTTAAAATACGGTCTTCTTCCCCCTCCGGAAGAACGATCCGCTTTTTGTCCGAGCGGGCCCTGTGGATCAGCCTGTATTCAAACATCTTGGGCGTGGTGATGGAAACTTTGGTTTGGACAATCCGCTCCCGAAGCTTGGATGTGTCCGTATTTTTTTCAAAAGCTTCCAGCGCCAGAGTGACCTTACGGGTGTCATTCGGGGAAATAATACTGGGAACATTATCCGCGTTCCGGGCGGCTTCAAAGGTGTTTTCCGGAACACTCAAAATAGGAAGGGCGTTATGATATCCTTCGATCAGTTTCAGAATCGATGCTTCCGGCACCAACCCGCCGGTTAGAATCATTCCCGCGATCCGCGGCATCGAGCTTGAAGACAACGCGGAAAGACAGGCCACAATCACATCCGCCCGGTCTCCAGGAGTGATCACCATTTCCCCGTCGGCGATCCTGGAGAGCACATTGGGAATCTGCATGGCCGCGACTCCAAAGTTTTCCACATGCCGGTTGAGCTGATTGGTGCCGTATAACACCCGGGCATTCAGCGCTTCCGCCACATCGCCAACCCGTGGACTTGCCAGGGTTTTGATATTGGGTATGGTGAATATCAAAAAATTTGAAGCGAGAGGATTCTCTTTCAGTTTTTCGATCACGGCATCCTTTTCATCTATCCGGTTGATGAACACAGCCAGGACGTTGCAGTTTTTATCCGCGAGAGAATCCAGAGAAATCTCAATGGATTGGATAACTTTTTCCCGGGTTTTTTGATGCGCCTTGGCCACTAAAATAACGGGACAACCCAAATTATTGGCGACATCGGCATTGATATCAAACTCAAACGCCGATGAGGACCCCTGAAAATCCGTCCCCTCCACCAGGACAAAATCACTTTTTTGCTCCAAGGCTTTATATCTGTCCACAATTCCTTCAAGCAGCTCCTCGTACCGCCCAATGGAGATGAGCCGGTTGGCTTCATCTGAGGTGTACCCGTACATTTCCCGGTAAGGAATATCTATCTTAAAATAATTTGAAATTAAATTGATATCATTATCTTTGCGGTTATGATTGGTATGAATGAAGGGCCGGAAAAAAGACACCCGGTCGACATTACGGAAAAGCATTTCCATCAGCCCCAGGGAAATGGCTGATTTTCCGCTTCTGGGTTCGGTGGATGTGACATAGAGATTATCCGCCATAATCAACTCCTTTTATGAAAAAATGGTGACGATGATCCATCTGCCCGGCGCCTGCGGTGAGACCGAGCCAAGAACATTTCAGACTAGCCTGAATTATTCACGGGCCGAGATTGCCGCAGATGCGAAGCGCATCGCTAAAAGCCATGCTTATCGCTGTTAAGAAAGAGATGGCAAAAACATCGCAATTTTTTTATGAATATATCAGATTAGCATATTTCCTGGGGCAATTCAATGAAAATCACTTGATTATAAAGCGCAGCCAGCCGGCGGCGATCACCGCTCCGGCGCCCACCACTGTATACAGCGGCCAGGCTAGAGTTAACGCATCTCCGAAAAGAAAACTCCGGACCGGGCCGTCAACCAGAAGGAGCAGCACAATCAGCCCGCTAAAAAATCCGAACAGGCCGTCCTTTCGGTCCAGCTTCGAAGGCAAAAGCCCTAAAACAAAAATCCCCAGTAAACCGCCATAAGTATAAGATGCGATCCCCAGTCCCAGTTCCACCGCCGCCGGTCGGCCGCCGCCGCCTCGGAGCTGCAGCCAAGCGAACATAAAAGCCGATCCGGTGATAACCGCTCCCCAAACCAGGGAGATCATACGGGAAATCCGCAGGTCCTCCCGGGGGGAACCAACCGCCCTCCGCCGGGGCTTATAAAAGTCCATGGTGGTGGCCGATGCCAATGAATTGATGGATGACGAAAGCGTGCTCATGGCCGCAGCCAGGATAGCCGCAATGATCAAGCCGGACAGCCCGGCCGGCATATCCTCCATAATGAATTTAACAAAGACCTCATCAGCTGTGGCCAAACCCAGTTGAGCGTAAGAAAAACCTTTGTAGTATCCAAACAGAAGCAATCCGATAAACAGGAACAAACTGTATTGAAGAACCACGGCGATTCCGCTTCCGATAAGAGCCCGCCTGCTGAATTTAAGATTCCGTGTGGTGAGCAGGCGCTGGACGATGAGCTGGTCTGTTCCATGGGAAGCGATGGAAAAAAAGGCGCCCCCGATCAGAGCGGTCAAAAGAGTATAAGGGCGGGAGAAAAATTCAGATAAGCTCAGATCAAAACCCAAGTCGATAAGATTCAATTTCCCGGCATTCAAGGCGGCGGAAAAAACCTCCCCCCATCCCCCGCCTAGCCGGCTGAAAATCAATACTGCGGCCAAAAACGCCCCGCCGATGTATACCGCTATCTGCAGCACATCCATCCACACCACGGCCTTGATTCCGCCGAAAAATGTGTATATCACTGTCACAACAGCGACCACCGTGATGGCTGAGAAATAAACGGATAAATCTGAAAGTCCGGCGCCGGCCATCCTGAATACCAACACTAAGGGGATGGCTGAGGCGAACAATCTGACTCCGTCAGCCAGCACCCGGGTGATCATAAATGTGGCGCTTGTGACCCGGCGGGCACCGGAACCGAACCGCTGACCGATAAACTGATAGGCGGTGGATAACCCTCCCTCAAAATACCTGGGAAGAAACCAGGCGGCCACAATAATCCGCCCTGCCAGATAACCAAAGGCAATCTGCACAAACGTCAGGTCCCCGGTGTAGGCCACCGCCGGAATGCTGATGAAGGTCAGTGTGCTGGTTTCGGTGGCGACGACGGAAAACATGACCGCCCACCAGGGAATCCTCCGCCCCCCTAAAAAATAATCTTCCGGGCTCCGCTGACGTCCGGAAGCCAGAAGGCCGAAAACAAGAACCCCCGCGAAATAAATCCCTACGACTATAAAATCACACATCGAGGATCACCCAGCGGTGTATGCTGGTGAAATACAGTCCGCACTCTTTGACTTTTCCCCCCGTGACTTTTTCCCAGAACCGCCGGTAGAGCTGGATTTGGGGGGCATAGTAATCAAGGTATCTTTTTATTGATCCGAAAATTTCATCCGTTTTATAGTCCGCTATAACCCAGCCCCCGGCTTCCTTGAACACCAGATCGATGGTTCCGGTGAGAATAACCGGAGCGCTTTCATCCCGTTCCAGCTCTTCTCCAGTGGCGGACACGGAGAAAGGAATTTCAAAATACTTTTGTTCCGCCCGCAGGGCCCTTTTCCATAAGCCGGACCGCTCAATATCTTCAATCAACCGGCGGAGGAATGGGATTTCTTCCGGATCCCGCTCTTCCATATCCAAAGCGCTTCGGTACAGGATTTCCCGGCCGGGAACGTCCATCCGCCCTAAAACCTCCAGAACATAATGGACCACACGGCCCCAACTCATACCCCCGTCCCCCGGTTCGCGTGGAGGAGCTTCTTCTTCCGTTTCAGCCAAGGATGTGACCGTTTCCAATTGATAGCGGGGGGAGATAAGCCTGTTTTTTTCATACTCCTTTTTTTCCTGCCACTCCCGTAGTTCTTTTCCGGAAATCTTCAGTTTCGCCTTTTCCCGCCTCCCCCCCGGCTCCGGAACCGGCAATTCCGAAAGCTCGTTCACATGTTTATTCAATTCGGTCCAGGACATCCTCTCTTTTTTGTCCTCCTCATATGTGCTGATGATCAATGCGATTTTGGCACGAGTGGAGGCCACATACATCAGCCGTTCTTCTTCCGCCTGCTGATATCTTTTCTCATCCTCTTCTTTCTCTTCCCATCCCGCCGGCTGCGATAAAATCCGGGAATGATAATTTCCCTTTCTGCTGACAACAAAATACCCCTGAGGTTTTTGCAGGCCCCTCCGGACAATGTGCCTGCCTGGAGAAAACGGCTTCACACCCAGGGGATTCGCCAGGAAAACAACCGGAGCCTCCAGACCTTTGGCCTTATGCAGGTTCATGATCCGGACCACGCCGGAACGCCCGGGCGTCAAGCTCATTTCTTCTATATCGCGAAGAGTGAATAATTCCTCCAGAAATTCCGCCGTGTCTCCAAAAGTCATCATTTCTTTATTCTCCCGGTGGCGGAGAATATCTAAAAGTTTATACACGTTTCCGGCCCGACTGCTCCCCATGGGGGAGGAAGCCAAATAAGCGGCAAAACCCGACTCCTCGCATATTCTTTCCAATGCGGTGGAAGGGTTATCCTCAAAAAACCACTCCCTCCACCGGCCCATGGTGAAAAGGGCCTGCTCCACCGGACCGGAGCTTTCCGAAGCCGGCTTCCACTCGCAAAAATCTCCGCCGGCCTTCTTGAAATCCAACAACTCCCGGTCGCTGCATCCGAAGAACAATCCCCTCAAAGCCGCAACAGTGGATACGGCTTCATTGGGGTCCATCAACGCTCTCACTAAAACCAGCAGTTCATTCAACTCCGGAGCTTCCTGAAAAGCGCCTCCGCCGTTTATTTCGAAAAGCAAACCTCTTTCTTCCAGTGCCCGGGCATACAAAGACATGTTTTCCTTGTAACGCACCAGGATCATAAAATCTTCAGGCTGCGCCGCCGGTTCCGCGCCACGCATGATTTCCTCCTGAGTCCGGCTCAATTCCGCATTTCCCCGGCACGCCCATTGAATCCAGCTGGCGATTCGGGAAGCATCCTGCTCCGCGATTTTTTCCTTTTTATCCCGTTTGACCTTGGGGATGGTCATCTTATAAATACCGGAAAACGTTTTTCCGCTGCGGTCCCTCCGGGTGATCATGGGTGCAAAAGCCGCCTGATAATCATTTGAACGGACGGGGAAAATGTCATGAAAAACACGGTTGTTCCAGTCCCCCAGTTCACTCACCGACCGGAAATTGGAGGTCAAATACAAAATGTCCCCGCCTCCGTCCCGGATGCGTTTTTTAACTGTATTGTAGACAGCCATGTCCGCCCGCCGGAACCGGTAGATGGACTGCTTGGGATCCCCCACCAAAAAAAGTGAACCCGGCCGCAGCGTCATTCTCCACCAATCGGCTTGAATTTCCCCCTCCCCGGCAAGATAAAACAGCATTTCCGCCTGGATTGGATCTGTATCCTGAAATTCGTCCACCAAAATATGAGTGTATTTTTGCTGAAAAAATTGCCTGGCCCGGGGATATTCTTTGAGTAGGCGAGCGGTCATAAGCAAGGAACCGTGGTAATTGACCTTTGATGCCTGCCGCAGGCGGGAATGAAAATAATCCAGCGCCGGCTGCAAAAAATCAAGCACGAAGGTGTGCCGGAACTCCCTCCACTTCTGAAGAGCCGGTTTCACGATTTTTGTGTTAAACCGTTTCCATTCCAACTGCACGGATTCGGCTTCTTTTTTGTCAGGCCAGCGGTTATACGTGACCCTTAAATTTCCATCCAGCAATTCGACAGTATCCATCAGGACCACGGAATCCTGATGACCGAAAGTCCGGCGCCTTATAAGGCAGCGGATCAAATTTTTCTGCAAGCTGTCATAGCCTTTTTCCGGGGGGCCCGAAGGAAGCCGTTTCGCTGCGCTGTCCAGGAAAACATTCAGTTCCTTTTTTATTTGAGAAAAATCCGGGAGCGCCGCGGACCCTCTCACGGGATGAACTTCCGGAAAATTCGCCAAGTCAAAAAATGCGGATTTCAGATCCTCCGGTGCCAGCCCCAAATCACTCAATTTATACAACAGCGGATCATCTTTCATCCTTACCTTGAACAAGTACTCATGCCAGCAGGCATCCAGAAAGACTTCGTTTTCAATTTCATCCAGTTCAGCAAATTCCGGGTCCAAGTCCGCCTCCACCGGCCTTTCCCGGAGTATTTTCGCGCAGAACGAATGAATGGTCCCGATATAGCCTTGTTCCAGATTGGACAAAGCTTTCTGAAGCCGGCAAAGAACATCTCTGTCGGTCTCTTTTCTGACGCTTCGCTCGAGAGATGTCTGGAAACGGCCCCGCAGCTCGGCAGCGGCTTTCCGGGTGAATGTGACCGCCGCCATCTTATCGACACTGGAGACACCGGAACGAAGCAGGGACAGCATTCTGTCCACCAGGCTTCGGGTCTTTCCGGAACCGGCTCCGGCCTCGACCAGAATGGTGCGGTCCAGAGCCTCAACTATTTTCCGGCGTGCCTCTTCATCCGCAATCTGTGTTTTGAAAACAGAATTCTTCATTTATAGTTTTTTAAATTGTCAAAAATCACATAATATTCGAAGTCGGTGATTTTTTTCACCTTGGCCGCCCCGGCAGGATTGTCTCCGCATACCATCCGGAAATCACAAAAATGACACCGGGCATCGGGGTTGACTGGAAAGCAGCCCATCTCAAACCAGCCGGTCAGTTCCCTAAGCACATCCGCCACCGACTCCGGCCCCGGAGGCGGAATATAGATTTCGCGTCCTTCTCCTTTCAAAGTAGGGAAAAAATAACCGCTCTCCCTTATCTCAGGTGACTCGCCCAGCTTCAGGCTCCGGATAATTTCCCTTGCGGCCAGGGCATACAAAGCGTGCTGCAAAATCCGGCCTTGACCGAATTTCTCTAAATTTTCATACCGGTTAAATCCTCCTGTTTTATAATCAATGACGCGGTATGCATTTTCATCCGTCCGGTCGATCCGGTCAATGATCCCTCTAAGATACAGAGTTTTTCCTCTCCCTGCGGGAACTTCAACAGAGGGAGGACCGCCTTTTTCCCCAGGCATTCCAAAAGCGGTTTCGAACAGCAAAGGACGGCTGCCGCAGCGTTCTGATTCCAGCTTCAGGAATATATCCAGGGAATCGAGAATCTCTTTTTTTTCCTTGTCATAGATGACTTCTGCGGGCGGCGGTATTTCCCGGCGCGTCCTTTCCAGTATGGATTCAGCAATTTCCCGGATCAATTCCGCATGCCCGGCCATACCCGGGGCTTCATCTTTTTTCCGGAGAACAGACATGAATTCACAATAAATTTCATGAAGAAGGGACCCCTTTTCCATCGGATCCAACCAGCGCGAGGGATCATATGGACGCTCATCCGGAGGTTCCAATCCAAGTATATACTGAAGGTAATACTTGAACGGACATTCCGCCAGCATTTCCAAACGCGATGCCGACAAAACCAGCTCCGGATTATCCAGCGGATTAAAAGATCGGGGAAGAGATCCGATTTTCCCCTCGAATTCGGTCAGCCGGTCTCCTTTCCTTCTTTCCCGGGCGTTCAAACCTCTATCCAGTATTGGATAAATCTTGCGGACCGCCTCCTCGCCATCCCATAAACGCCCCTGTCCAAACAGACGCGCCAGCCACCATTCGGATAAATCCAGAGCATTGGCCCCGCCGGGCGGAATAAAACCAGCGGCGGGAGACAATGATTCCTTCAGGTCGGAATAATCCAGCGTCTCATTCCGGTTTATCAACCGAAAAGCCTGAAGGATGAGGGACGAGGGAAAGGATTCCCTTTCTTCAGCCATATCATAAACCGAAAAACTCATAACAAGGGGACCCCTTAAAGAAGCCAGCCGTTCCGCCATATCGTACAGCTTTTCCCGCAACCGGTCCGCACTGACTGGAAGATTTTCAGAAATACTCCGGCGCTCTCCGTCCAAAAGAACCGGATCCTCCTGCGGAGCCCCCGGGAACCGGCCTTGATCCAGGCCGCAGACGAAGGTGACTTTCCGCCCGGAAAAACCTCCGCAGGAATAGGGGGCGGCATGCAAATGACCGGGTTTCGGCCCGGCCGCCCCGATCTTAACATGCGAGACCGCATCCCGCAGCCAATCCAATATCACCTCCGGTTCATTGGATTTCAAATCAATCAGGGTAGCTTCTTCCAGTTTGCGGCGGAAAATCCGGACGGCTTCGGCATCCCGCGGGTTGTTTATAACAGCAAATTCCTGCAGCACATTCATCAGGCTTCCACAAAATTCCGGCAAAGAAATCAAACCATCTTGAGGAAAAACCGGGAGATGAGAGAAGATGCGCTCGAATATCCGGATAAGTGCAGTGGTCATAAGGATACTCTGTTTGATTTTTCTCCGGCTTTCTTTGTCTTCAGGATCTTTTTCCTTCAGAGCCTGCTCGAATCTCTTCAGTCTCTCCAAATAACGGTCCCGGCCCCAGCAGATTTTCGCTTTTTGAAGGATCATCCTTGCGGACTCTGAAGTCAATTCAGAATGGTTTTCACCCAAGGACAAAACCCGGTTTTCAATCAACCGGCAAACAGTTTTTACTTGATACCCGTGTTCCATCCAGTCCAATAAACCCAAAAACAGCTTTCCGGGAGACGTCCAACCCACCCCTGGACCTTCGGCGAACGTCACCGGAACCCCGGTCCGGCGGCAGAGGCTGTGAAGATAAGAAGCATACACACTTCCGGGGGGATAAAGAACTTCAACATTATCTGCCTGGAGCTTGTCCCGGTGCATTCTCCTCAAGATCCCGCGGCATTCATTAACCGCCCCCACGGCTGAAAAAATCTCCAGGGCTTCATTCTCTTCCGGGCTGGGCGCCTCCGCCGGATCGAACAGCCAGGCTGTTTCAGCCGGACTGGCGGAGTCGTTCGCTTTCTTTGATTTGGAGCCTTTCGCTGGAGGGACCGGTTTTGAGATCAGCCGGCGGCGCGGAGGCGTGAGTCCGAAAACCGAAGCACGGGTAAGCCAAATAATTTCCCCCCCTGAATAGGACTCCAAAAACCGTCGCGGCAATTTTTCCAGAGCCAGGTTTCGAAAACACATAACCAGCCGGCGGAGGGTGTGGTTCGCACCGGTTGATTTTTCTGAGGCCAGCCGGAACATACCGGCCTGGTCCAGCCATTTCCCTTTGTCCATTTCTTCTTCATATCGCTGCATCATCCAAATAAGGTCCCGGCCTTTAACTTCATATTCAAATTGGTCAGCGGACATGTCTTCAGCGGTGAATCCTTCCAATCTCAGCTCGGATATGGATCTATGCAGGGAACGGATAATTCCCGCCCTGGATTCCAATCCGGTAAAATAGGATTCGTTCTCCTGTTTTTTAAGTGAACTGAATATGGATTCCAGGAGAAATAACTGGGCGGTGACGGGAATAACCCGCCGGCCGGACCCGGTCAACTCCAGGCTGACAACGGAATGAGCCAGAGCCAAGGGGGTTGTGTACCGCAGATTGACCCAAGAGCAATCCTGAAGAGTTAAATATTCCCCGATCTGCCGGCCCTCGTTATAAGAGGAAACGACAAATATTTTCTCCTCAAGCGGGTGGTCCCGGATAATTTTTTTTAATCGGGCAAGATAATCAATCAAAACAACAATAATTTATCACTGAAACCGTCTGATGTCCACTTCCAGCATATTCAACCTGAATGATTCAGGCTAACACATAAAAAAGCAGCAAAAAAAACTTGATTTTAATAAAAATAAAAATTATAATACTCGTTTATAAAAAGTAAGACATCTAAAATCTGATATTTCTCACATATATTTTGCAACCAAGACGGTTTTGTGTTCGTTTAAGTTGTGAAATATATAGAGAAAACAATTTACCGGGGGAAAAAATGAAAGAAACTAAAATAGAAGCACCGGAAGACATCCGTCAGATCCTGGAAAAAATAAGAAAAGAGAAAGATGTGTATGACCAAGAACAAGAAAAAAGACTTCTTTCTCTCCAGGGTGTGGAATCAACCACGGATCCGGTTAAACTTTACTTGCGGGAAATGGGAAGCATCCTTCTTCTGTCCAGGGAAGAAGAAGTAGCGCTGGCCCGAAGAACTGAGCAAGGCCAAAGGGCCATGGATAATGCGGTTTTCCGTACTCCTTTTATTTTTGACGAAATATTGTCTTTGGAAGAAAAACTTTTTTTAGATCCGGAGATATTGTCCAATGCGTTCGATGTTCCCAGGGAAGGGTGGTCTCACAAAAAAATCGACGCCAGAAAAAAGCAAATACTTAATAATTTGTCCGAAATAAGAGACCTTAAACAAAAAATGGAACGCATTCCGGTTGAAAATACTTTCGCCCGGGGCCGGATTATCTTAAAGATACGAGAATTGTTCCGTCGTTTAAATCTCAATCCTGATTATCAAGAAGAAATGATCGAATCCATAAGAGCCCGGCTCATCTCGGAAATCAAAAACAATTCCTCCCATGCGGAATACATACGGATTCTCAACCAATTCGATCAAGGAAAACAGCTTCGCGATCAAGCCAAGAATGCCATGGTCGCCGCTAACTTAAGATTAGTGGTGTCCATCGCAAAAAAATACCAAAGCCGCGGGCTGCACATTCTGGATTTGATTCAGGAAGGCAATTTGGGATTAATGAGAGCCGTGGAGAAATTTGAATACCGCCGGGGACATAAGTTTTCGACATACGCCACCTGGTGGATCCGGCAGGCGATCACCCGGGCCCTCGCCGATCAATCCCGGACTATCCGTCTGCCCGTCCATGTGACGGAACAGCTTCAAAAGATAAACAAAGTGACCCGATCTTTCATAAGGGAACACAACCGGGTCCCGACCCTGGAGGAACTGGAGGAAAAATTAAAGACTCCCAAAGAGAGATTGAGAAAACTCCTGGAAAACACCCAGGACTCCGTGTCTATTCAGACTCCGATAGGAGAAAACCAGGACGGGGAATTGGGTGATTTTATCGAAGATGCTGAAGTTCCTTCTCCACCTGATACGGTGATCCACATCAACCTCCGCGAACAAATCGAAGATGCCTTCAAGGATCTATCCGAAAAGGAAACTCAAGTTCTCAAAATGCGGTTTGGACTGAGCAATGAACGCGAGAGCACTCTTGAAGAAGTGGGCAAGAAATTCAATGTCACCAGAGAGCGAATCCGGCAAATTGAATCCCGGGCTTTACAGAAACTGAAAAGCCATCCTGTCAGCGATAAACTGCGTTCATTCACCGCCTGAAGCGTTTTGCCATTTTTTCCGGCATGAATCGCAAAATGAATGCTCTTTGTTATCCGTATCTTTCAAAGAAAAAGAAAAATGCATTGCGCAGGCTGGATTGGAACAATGCCCCAGGCCCCATGTGTGACCAAGCTCATGGACGGCTTCTTTGAGCATCCGTTGGCGGATTAGATTTTTCTTTTCATAATAACCGTAAAACGAAGGCCGCAGCCGGGCTAAAGAAATCAGTGCGAATTGCCCCGGCATTTCCGCCTTCCCAAATATGAATTTCAATTCGTCGGCATAGATGTCCTTTTCCGTCACGCCTAAAATCCTTTCTTGTTCTCCCGGACTCAGACACCGGCGTATCCGAGATATGATAAGAGCTGCGAAATATTGTCCCCGCACTGGGTTGAAAGCGTCTCTGGGAAATTTCATAACCGCGTAAATGTTCACCCCGGCTTTGAAAAATTTCCGCAACGGCCGGCAGAGCCACAGCATCAAATCACTCTCCACCTCACCAACCGGAAGGAGAGTTATGATGCGTTCCATCCAAATACCCTTACAGATTTATACTTCAGGTTAAATCATCCGGATTATGAACATAACAGGGCTGACGCCGGTGCGGGACTCGTATCATCGCAATTTTTTTATGAATAGATCAGGATAAGTTAATGATATCATTTGATAGAAAATAAATCCACATTTTTGTGTCCTTTGATTCTGAGGCAAGGGCCTCCATATTTTGAAATGAAACGCGCCGGAACAAGTGAAGAAAGGTTAAGACGAAAGGTATCTCTGAATGTATTTATGAATAATCCGGGCTGTATTGCGATAGGACTCAACATCCCTTCCGAAAGGATCCTCCACATCCCAAAGATGAAGAACGGAGCCTGACCGGGGCAGCCGTGATTTTATATTCTCAAAAACGTACCTGTCTAAAACAATGATCCAATCATATTTATTCACTTCGATATCATTCAGTCCCCGGGGCCGGTGCCGGGAAATGTCCACTTCAAACAATTCCAGCATCACATCAACAGCTTCCGGCTGGGCGCCGGGAAAAGCGGGGGCAACACCCGAGCTGTCCACAATAACAGAAGGACCCAATTTTTTCTTTGCCAAACCTTCCGCCATCGGACTGCGGCAGGTGTTTCCATAGCAGACAAAAAGAACATGCTGACCCGGCCTCACTTGAATTTTATTCGGCATTCATAATCCTTCCAATTCATTCAGCCGGCGGCGGGCTTCATCCGCCTCCCAGGTTTCCCTGTCAGGCGCATCCCAAAGCATCAGAAACTTCCGGTATTTCTCCGCGGCTTCGTTTCTTCTTTCCATTCCGTCATAAAGCCTGCCCTGCTGATAAAGGCTCAGAGCCCAGACATCTCCATAATCGAATCGCCCTGCGGTTAAATCATGAATACGCTCATAAATGTCTATCGCTTCCTGCCTTCTTCCGGTCCGTTCTAATGCTTCAGCCAGACCATTCAGAAAAAACGCCTGATCATTTCCGAAATCAAAAGGAGAGCCTTGCTCCGGGGTAAGCGCAGCAGCCCGCTGGAAATCTTCCAGAGAGCTCTCCAAAATATTTCCCGCCGCTTTAACCACTCCGTTCAGATAATGATAATACCGCATATTATTCGGAGACGGTCCCAGAAGGCACACCCTCTCCAGTTCGGTTAAAGTCCGGCCGACTTCGCTCCATTGTTTTAATCCGGCTTGAGCCAACCCTTGCCAAAAGAGACTTTCCCGGGGATAATCCCTGATATCTTCCCGGTCTGAGATATTCATAGCCTGCCGGGAATAATACAAAGCGGACTTGTAACGGTTGCGTGAAATCTCCATTCGGGCCAGCCGGCAGTGAATCCGGTAGGCCCAGCTGCGCAGGCCGTGTGTCTCTGCGGCTTTCAAAACGCCGGCCCAATTCTCACCCGCCTCCTGGAAACGGCCTTGGCTCAGAGCCAATTGACCCAACCGAAGTCCCTTCCATATTTGTTCAATGGGCTGCCGGCCTTCCAAGTTCTTCCCGTATCGGCTCCGGGACGCATTCAAGTCACCTTGAATCCAATGAATATCACCGATGATCCGGTCAAAAATCCCGGCTGAATCCATCACCTGTCCGGCGACGGCATGTTCCATAGCCAAGTCCATTTGACCGGATACCATGCCGCAAACCGCCGCCATCAAACGGAACCCGGGAGAAATGATGTTTTTTGTTTCAAGTATTTCAGAACACAAATCCTCCGGCCACCCGGAATAAGGGATTGTTCCTAAAACCTGGGCGGTGCATGCCAACAGTGCCGTCATCTTTCCCTTTTCATTCCGCTCATGATTGACCTGATTTTGTAAAATTCCGCTAAAATAACGGGCCCGGTCATCCCCGGGGTAAATCTTTAAAATTTCCTGATATGTTTCTAAGGCCTCTTGGATATTCTTTTCCGATTTCAAATAAGCTTCCGCTTCAAACTGAAGCCGGCGCCGGTGAGACACCCGGTCCATCCAACCCAGGGCTTTTTGGCTCATCATCCATGATAGTTCCGGATATCCGCAAACACCAGCCGTTTCCGCCAAGGCATGATACCCTAAAGCAAATTCCGGATCTTTTAAAACGGACTCATTGAAATACCATCGGCTTTCATTCCAGCGGCCCGATAAAAACAGCTTTTTCCCTTCCGCATAATCCAGCCATGCCGGCCAGGACATTGTTGTGATATCCCCCACCGGAAGCTCATTTTTCCCCAGTCTGCGGAATGCCAGCCTGTCTTCAACACGGTGCGCAATGGAATCGGCGGAATCAAACAGCTGGGCATCACCCGGCACATCAAATGTGGACTTCAACAGAATCCGGCCCTGTCTGTCTTGAAGTTCGGCATGGATTTCAATGTTTTCAGATTTTTGAGTCATGCTTCCGGACAAAAAATGAGTGATGGGGGAATGATTCCTGGTGCCGGCATCACGGCGGGGGAAAAAAAGCCAATTCTCATAGTCCTCCGGAATGTTAATTTCTTCCGAGCTGTATAATTTTTCACCGACAGCCAAAGCCAAAGCCTCTCCCCTGTTTCGGTCTTTATCGCCGGCCGGGGAAACATGAAATTTTTGAATCACAAGAACCGGCTTACCCTCAGGGGTTTCCATGCCTCCCGGCAGCATAAACTCCTTTTTGGATCTTGAGTTCGACACATAGAGAATGGAAACAGAAACGGCCAGTAAAACCAACAGAATCCATAATAACGATCCTTTTTTTTTCGCCGGGACACGGTGTCTTTCCGGAGAAGAAAATTCTTGACCGGCTGCGTCCTCAGACTGGGACTTTCGGAGGCGCAGAGGTTTTCCGCAAGCGTGACAAAAACGGTTGCCGCTTGAATTAACATACCCGCAATTCGGACAATTCACCACGTGGGCTCCATACACAAAAGTTGGTTGGATTGTATCATTTTATTGCCGAACAATATATAACCTTTTGCGGGGATTCCAGGGGTGAATTTGCGGGAAAATAATTTATTTTCGAACCTGATTCAGGCTGCCCAACGGATCAGGGAAAAAATGTCTTGACTTATTTCTTCTGATCTGTTTTACTTTTGTAGAAATGAGAGAAAAAACAATGATTCCGCCCCAAACGGACATTCTCTCTGCCTATTATTATTCCTTCTATTATGGGCGTTAAACGCCCATAACATATTAACTCCCCGCCGCTTCCATTTTTTCAATTCATTTTCTTGCGCCATTTTTTTGGCGATGAAACAGCTTTTTCTATAAAGAGGTTCTGCTATGAAAAATTTACATTTAACTTCTCATTCTCTGAAATCGAAAAGCCTGATCCCGGTGGGCGAATTTCAAATCGGCCGGGATTTTGTGGTTATGGCCGGCCCCTGCAGCGTGGAAAGCGAACGCCAGACATTACGGATCGCCCGAATTGTCAAAGCCGCCGGCGCTCATATATTGCGGGGAGGCGCCTTTAAACCGAGGACATCCCCTTATTCCTTCCAAGGACTGGGGTTGAAAGGTTTGAAAATACTGGATCAAGCCCGCCGGGAAACCGGCCTGCCGGTGGTGTCCGAAGTGATGGATCCCCGGGATGTGGATTGGATGTGCGATTTTGTGGATATTCTGCAGATCGGCGCCAGGAATATGCAGAATTTTTCCCTTCTTAAAGAAGCGGGTAAAACCGATAAACCCATAATCCTCAAACGGGGCATGCACTCAACCATCAAGGAATGGCTTTTCTGCGCCGAATACATTCTTAAAGAAGGCAATCCTCATGTCATTCTCTGCGAACGCGGAATCCGGACTTTTGAAACCTTTTCCCGCAACACCCTTGACCTCAGCTCTGTGCCTGCGGTTAAAGAACTCACCCATCTTCCGGTTATTGTGGATCCATCGCATGCCACCGGCCGTCTCAGCTTGATCACACCCATGTCCCTGGCCGCCGTAGCATCCGGTGCCGACGGTTTGCTTGTGGAGGTGCACGACCACCCTGAAGAAGCGATGTGCGACAAAGACCAGGCTATGACCCCGGATATGTTCTCCGAACTGGTCCGTAAAGTTTTCCGGCTCCGATCTTTTATGGAGAATATGCCGTGAATGACGTGATCTTTTCCGGTTCCGGCTTGGGTCGATTCATTCTGCACCAGGATGCCTCCAAGATCCCTTTATTATGGGATAGGGACAATACTGTTTTGGTAACGGACGCCCGCGTGAGAACCCTGCATCCTTATCTGTTTGAAGACAGAACGACCCTGGTGCTGGCTCCCGGAGAAAAAAACAAATCCATGGAGTCTGTTCATTGGCTGTACCGGAAATTTATGCAGTGTCATGTTGACCGTTCCCGGCATATAGTGGGGATCGGAGGCGGAGTTATTTGCGATCTGACCGGATTCGCAGCCGCCACTTTTCTCCGGGGCGTTCCCTTCAGTTTTGTCCCCACCACTCTGCTGGCTCAGGTGGATGCCTCCGCAGGGGGGAAAAACGGATTCAACTTTGGAGGATATAAAAACATGGTGGGCACCTTTGCGGTTCCGCGGGAAGTGATCATCAACTTCGATTTATTGAAAACCCTCCCCCGGAAGGAAATCCTGAACGGCATGGCTGAAATCGTCAAGCATGCCCTCATTTCCGACAGCCGTTTTTTTTCCTGGCTTGAAAGAACGGGAGCAAATCTGTTTCACTTGAAAAAGGCGGATTTAAAAAGAGCGGTAACGGCAAGCCTCATCATTAAATCTGATATCGTCCAGAAAGACCTCACAGATCAGGGGAAAAGACATGTTCTTAATTTCGGTCATACCTTTGGACATGCTCTGGAAAGCCGTTACGGCATCTCCCACGGCGAATCCGTATCTGTGGGAATGAGCCTGGCATGCTTCATTTCCCATTCGCTGGGAAAGCTGCAGGAGGTTCAGCACAAGCGCATCCTCACCCTCATGCGCCGCCTTGATCTCCCTGTCCACCATGCCTTTAACCCGGAAGATATACTGGATGCTGTCAGCCGTGATAAAAAAAAGCAGAGGGACCGCATCCGGTTTGTCGGTTTGTCCGGGATCGGCCGGGCGGAAATCATGCCCCTGCTGATTCCGCAGATCCGGACTTTTTCAGAAAAGTATTTACAGGCGCCGCTTCAATCAGGAGTCAAACGGTATGGATAAAACCCGCTTTGTCGCCGTGGTGGGAAAACCGGTTCTTCACAGCCGCTCTCCGCAGCTTTATCAAAGCCTTCTCAAGAAAAAATATTTCTCCGCCTGCCTGCGGCTTTCCGCCGGCAGCGCCTCTGAAATCCTGCCGGCGGCCGCGTCTCTTCCTTTGAAAGGATTCAATGTGACCTCTCCTTTTAAACACTCTTTGCTGCCTTATCTGGATATTCTTCATCCTGACGCCGAAAAAATCACCGCAGTCAATCTGGTGATGCGTCATCGGGACCGGTGGATGGGGTTCAACACGGACCACACAGGGGTCCGGCATGCCTTTCAAAAACATGGAGTGAATATTTCAGGGAAAAAAGTCTTGATTGCGGGAGCGGGCGGAGCGGCCCGGGCGGCGGCATTCGCCTGTTTGAAAGCAAAAGCGGCCTCTGTCAAGTTTTTAAACAGAAGTGAAAAAAATGCCCGCTCCTCCGCCCGCATCATGCGCTGTGAATATGCGCCTCTGTCGGAATGGTCCAGTCTGGCGGAAAAATCGGACATTCTGATCAGCTGCATCCCCGGAGCTCAGGCAAAAAAATACTTGAACGGCAACATTTTTCCGGAAATTGTTATGGAAGCGGATTATGCCGGTCCGGGACTTGACTTTCTCAGGCAGCGAAGCAGCCATCTGTACATTCCAGGGGAAGAATGGCTGATTTATCAAGGCCTGCCGTCATTCCGCCGGCTCACCGGCAAGCCCCCGACGGATGTGAACCCGGAGGCTCTTTTGCAAAAAAAGAGCGGGGAAACCCGCTCCGCTTCTCCAAGAATCGCCCTCATCGGATTCATGGGAACCGGGAAAACCACCACCGGGGAAATACTGGCCCGGATGCTCAACCTCCCTTTCATTGACACAGACCGGAGAATTCAAGACGAAACACGGTTATCCCTGCCCCGGATTTTTCAGCAGCAGGGAGAAAGGGGGTTCCGGGATCTGGAAAACCGCTTGATCCCGGATATGATCCGCGGCACGGAAAAGTCGGTGGCGGCATTGGGAGGAGGAGCGCCGGTCCATCCAAATATAAAAAATATCCTCAGGGAAAAATGCCTGGTTGTCTGGTTGTGGACATCATGGCTGACCACCTGGAAAAGGATTTCCGGATCTCCCCGTCCTTCCCTGGCCGCCCAACAGCGGGGGGATTCCCTGGAGTCCATTTTCATGAAAAGAAAGATTCATTACGCCCAAGCCGCCGATGTGGTCATACCGGCAGACTCTTTGTCTCCGGAAACCGCGGCCAGGAGAATCGCCGATGAAATATGCAGCACCTTCTGAACTTAAAGGCACCGTGAAGGCGCCTCCCTCCAAGAGCATGATGATCCGGGCTGCGGCCGCGGGATTTCTGAGCCCCTCCGGTGTTATGATCCGCAATCCTTCTTTCTGCCGGGATGCCGATGCCGCTCTCAGCCTTATCCAGGCATTGGGAAGCCGGGTGAACCGGCTCCCTGAAGCTGTTTTCATCGGAGGACGGCCGGGGAAACCGAAACAACGGCGCCTCCATACCGGGGAATCAGGACTTTGCATCCGCCTGTTCACCCCCATAAGCGGATTATTTCCCGGTGAATTCACCATCACTGGAGAAGGCACTCTGATGTCACGTCCCATGACCGATATGGAATCACCTATGCTGTCCCTGGGAGGGCGGTGTGCTTCCAGGCAAGGGACCCCTCCGCTGACCATATGCGGTCCTCTTGAAGGCGGAACCGTCCGGATCAGCGGCCGTTCCGGATCTCAATTTCTTTCCGGATTGCTGATGGCGCTGCCTTTATGTCCCCATGATTCCCGGATCATGGTCAATCATCCGGTCAGCCTTCCCTATATCAGGATGACCTTAGCCGTTTTAAAGGATTTCAGCATCAACGTGAATTCCAATCAGGACTTGACTGAATTTGATATCCCCGGCCGGCAGGAATATCAAGGAAAAGAATATTTCGTGGAAGGCGACTGGTCCGGCGCCGCTTTTTGGCTGGCGGCGGCCGCCGTCAACGGCGACGTGACTCTCACCGGGCTCCGCAACTCATCCTTACAGGCGGACCGAAGCATTCTCACCGTGCTCGAAAAAACCGGAGCTCACATCGAAACGAATCCGGACGCCGTCCGGGTTAGGGCCGGAATGAGAAAGCCTTTTTTTTTCGACGCCACCCATTGCCCCGACCTCTTTCCTCCCTTGGCCGTTCTGGGGTGTTTTTGCTCCGGAACGTCCGTCATTCACGGAGTCGACAGACTGATTCACAAAGAAAGCAACCGGGCGGAGACTCTTCAGTCAGAACTCACGCGGCTTGGTGCGGATATCAAAATCCAAAAAAACAGCATGGTCATTTCAGGCCAATCTCTTCAGGGAGGAACCGTCTTTTCCCACCATGACCACCGCATCGCCATGGCCGGCGCCGTTGCCGGTTTGCTTTCCCGCAACGGCGTCAGAATCGAGGGATGGGACTGCATCCGAAAATCCTATCCGGAATTCTCCGCCCATCTCTTGCATTTGGGAGGACAAGGACAATGAACAGTTTCGGACATTCATTCCGCATCGCTTTGACAGGAGAAAGCCACGGCCCCATGGTCGGAATCGTGATCGACGGCCATCCCGCCGGCATGGCTTTTTCCCTGGAAGAGTTTCTTCCGGATCTCAAACGCAGGCAGCCCGGCGGCTCCGGCACCACAGCCAGGCGCGAAAAAGATCAACCCCTCATACGAAGCGGTCTTTACCGGGGCCGGACCACCGGAGCCCCCCTGACGATTGAATTCAAAAACCAAAACCAGCGGCCGGATGACTATGCCGGTTTCCGGTGCATTCCCCGGCCGGGTCATGCGGACTGGACGGCCTGGGAAAAATACGGCGGTTTCAATGACCCCCGCGGAGGCGGGCGGTTTTCCGGCCGCTTGACCGCCGGCTTAGTCGCGGCCGGAGTTGTGGCAAAAAAAATCATTCATCCGGTTAAACTGAGTGCAAAGGTCATGGAGACGGGCGGTTCCCAAGATATCAAAAAAGCCGTACAGGAAGCGGAAAACAAACAGGATTCGGTGGGAGGGCTTATTGAATGCCGGGGGACTCGAATTCCTCCAGGTCTGGGAGAACCTTTTTTCGATTCGATGGAATCTCAGCTCAGTCATCTGATTTTTTCCATTCCCGGAATCAAGGGAATAGAATTCGGATCAGGTTTTCAATGCTGCCGGATGCGGGGAAGCACATGCAACGATCCCATCCTGGATAAAAACGGCCGCACCGGCAGCAACCATTCCGGAGGGATAAACGGAGGCATCAGCAGCGGCAATGAATTGGTATTCCGGGTGGCGGTTAAACCCGCCCCCAGCATCTCCAGGCCGCAGAAAACCATCCATATCAACACCGGGAAGACGGAAACCCTTTCCATTCCCGGCCGGCATGACACCTGCATCGCCTTGAGAATGCCTGTGATTGTGGAAGCAGCCGCCGCCATCGTTCTGGCTGATTTATCCCTTCGAAAAACAAAAGTTTATGGGCGGTGATGATGAGCGGGCCGGAATTGCTGCAGATGGCAGGTCAGGTCAGTCATTTTTAAGGAGAACATATGAATTTGAAACGGATACGCAAATCCATTGACCGCACGGACAGCCGGATTTTGAAGTTAATCCACAAGCGCTTGAAATCAGCACAAAAAACCGCCCGGCATAAACAAAATGTTTATGACCCGGAGCGGGAAAAATGGGTGCGGGAGCATGTCAAGAAGCAGGTGACAAAATTTCCCGGCGTCCGGGAAGAATTTGCACTTAAGCTGTTTGATCTGATCATCTCAGAATCCCGCCGGACCCAAAAACAAAAGAACCGAAGGAGAACATCATGAAAATTGTCATTATAGGAGCCGGGAATATGGGCGGATGGCTGGCACGAAACCTCGCCTCCGAAAACGAATTGATTCTCACGGATCAATACCCGGAAAAATCCAAACAGATCTCCCTTCAAAATTCAAAAATTCAGTCACTATCCGCCTTGGAAGAGATAAAAAAATTTAAGCCGGGATTTCTTATCAATGCCGTATCCATCCGAAACACCCGCGCCGCCTTTGAATCCGTGCTGCCGTATCTGCCTCCTGAAACCATTTTAGCGGATATGGCTTCCGTCAAAGGCCATTTGCCTGAATTCTATAAAAAATGCGGATTCCGTTTTGTTTCCGTTCATCCTATGTTCGGCCCGACCTTTGCCAATGTCGACCGGATCGAGGAAGAAAACGCTGTCATTATAAAAGAATCCGATCCGCAAGGAGCGGCCTTTTTCAGAAAATTTTTCACAAACCTGGGACTGAACATTCATGAATATTCTTTCCAGGAACATGATGACATGATGGCCTATTCTCTTTCCCTTCCTTTTGCTTCCAGTATGGTGTTCGCGGCCTGCATGAGGTCTCAAACCGTTCCCGGAACCACCTTCAAAAAACACAGGAACATCGCAGAGGGGTTGCTGGCCGAGGATGATTTTCTGTTATCGGAAATTTTATTCAATCCTCATTCCCTCAGTCAATTGGAAAAAATCACCAATAAACTGGAATTCCTCAAACATGTGATCCGGGGGCGGGATACGGAAGAGGCCGTGAAATTTTTCAACCGCCTCCGCAGCAATATGAAACGGTCCGGACTCCCCTCCAACGACTCCTCACAGCTATGACTTGACTCTCTGTTTTTTTCGAATGTAAAATGGGGGGTCAGGAGCGGACTCATGCCATTACAAATAGGGATTATCCTTGCCATTATGGTGGGAGCTTATACTGCGGCCAAATGGAAAAAATTATCGGTCGAATTAAGCATGTTCGCGGCCGCAGTGTCAGGAGGAATAGCGGGAGCCGTTCTCGGAACCCCTCCCGCAACCCAATTGGCCCGGCATCTGGTTGAAGGATCGTTCACTTATCTGGACGTTATTCTGGTGTTCGTGACTGCGACCATTTTTATGGCCGTAGTATCGGAATCCGGAGGGGTCAACTATGTGGTCAAAAACACCCTGCGGTATTTCGCCGATAAACGTGTGATCGCCCTGCTTCTGCTGATGCTGGTGATATTGATTCCTGGAGCCCTGACTGGCGCAGGGAGCGTTTCCCTCCTGGTAGTGGGCGCTCCGGTCGCCGTGGCTTTGCGGCATCTGGGAATCAGCCCCAAAAAAGTGGCGGCGATTCTTTTTATCGTGGCCGGCCTCAGCGCCGCCGCTCCCCCGGTCAACATTTGGGCCATGATTCTTTCCGCAGGGACCGCTATTCCTTATGTCGGTTTCGAGCTTCCGCTGGGTGTCCCTGTTTTGCTTTTGGGCAGCTTCACTGTGCTTTTACTGGGCCGGAAGCAGAAATCCATGGACCCGGATGCGGCTCTGGAAAAAATTCCGGACATAACCAAAGGGATGACCTGGTGGCGGGTCATCCTTCCTTTCGCGGTTTTTTTTGGATTGGTGGTGATGTACCGGATCTGGCCGTTTTCCACCCCTGTCCTGGGGCTGTCGCTTCAATTCGTCCTGGCTGCAGCGACAGCTTTTTTTCTCAGCCCGGTGAAACTGAATATCCTGCGCATCTCCCGCGATACCGTGAAAAGACTTCTTCCCTTGCTGGCGACCATGACTGTGGTGGGAATGCTTCAGCAAATCATGACCACAACCGGCGTCCGCGGACTGCTGTCCTTTGCCGTCATCAGCATCCCGCTGATTCTTTTATATATTTCTCTGGCTGTGATCATCCCTGTCTCTGAAGGGGTTTTGACATACGGCGGCGCCGCTATCATCGGCATTCCCCTGGTCTGGTATCTGGACTCCATCGGTCTTCATGCCACCGTGGCAATCGCCGGATTGAGCCTTCTGTGGCCCCTTGGCGACGGCCTGCCGCCGACAGCTCTAATCGGAAGGCTCAGTGTTATGGTGAGCGATTACCGGGAATCTTACTGGAGTTTTCTCAAGGCCGCCTGGATCCCGTGGATTGTCATCACCGTCATCGCCATTTTGATGATCGTTTTCAGCGCAAAACTGGACTTTTTAGTCCGGTGGAGCATGTGATATGATTAGGAACAGGTCAAGGTAAAACCGGAGGATGCTATGCCTTTGATTATGATTTTATACCATATCATATGTGCATATATCCTGGTCATGCTGATATGGAATTTTATCCGCGAAAAAAAGAGTGTGGACCACATGATCCTGTATCTGTTGGTCATGGTTCCCCTTCTTCTTCGGCTTTTGCGGGTGAAATAGGAGGATCATGCATATATGAGGCACGAACTGACCGTAAAAATCATTCTTGTCCTTCTTACCGGCTTGATGGCCGGGTGGGGAGGCATTCAGCTTTACCGGCACCGGCATTTTGATATGTCCATCATCGCCGGTCCCGGCGTGACGGAGGTGTTCCGTTTAAGCCGCCATGGCCCCGGCCTTAGAGGCACAATGGCGGACACTTATGTTTTTGTCCTCGAAGGGAAAAAGCCCGGCGGCAAGATGCTGGTTATAGGCAACACCCATTCCAATGAGCCGGCTTCCCTGCTGGCTTCTCTGATCTTGATCGAACATGCGGTGATGGAGACCGGCACCCTCTATGTGATCCCGCAATTCAACAACAGCGGCGGACGCAACACCCGGCCCGGGGACGGCTATCCATTATATTTCGAAATCCCCACCCCCTGGGGAAAGAAAAAATTCCGAATGGGAAACCGGGACGCGTCCCCCCTGGATCAGTGGCCGGATCCGGATGTTTACATCCATTACCCCAGCCGTCAATTGCTTTCCTACCTGGATATCCGCAATACCAACCGAACCTGGCCGGGGCGTTCGAACGGCGCCAGAATGGAGAGGGTGACTTCTGCGGCCATGGAGCTCATGCGCCGGGAAAATATTCATATCGCTGTGGACGTGCATGGAGCCGAAACCATGTTTCCTGTGACCAACTGCATCGTGGCTCCCGAGAAATCCATCCGGATCGCCACCATGACATCCATGACCGTGAAAGCCAGGGAAGGCTTCGACAGCCATGTGGAGCCTTCTCCCTCAGGATTCCGGGGGCTGTCTCACCGGGAAATCGGCGATTATTCGGATACGCTCCCCTTTTTACTGGAAGCTCCTCTTCCCTTTTTAGATCAGCCCACCGGTCCTAAAACCCCTGAATTTCTATTGCACGGCCAAGATCCTTTTCTCCTCAGCCTGTCCCGGAAAGGGAAGCTCTTTGTTCCTTATGACGAAAGCGGATGGCCTATAGAAAAAAGGGTCGGTCAGCACTGCTCGGTTTTACTGGAACTGGCGCGCCAGTATTCCCGGAAAAATCCAGAACTCCAGGTTCAGATCAATAATGTGCCGGGATACGCGGAAATCATCGAGAAAGGCGTGGGGTATTTCTATCATGACCCGGAAAAAGCCGATGAAAATCGAATCTATCTTAACTGATCTTGATTATTTATCCTGGATGATGAGCGGGCCGGGATGGCCACGGCTTGCTGACGCAAGCCTCGCCATGACATGGGGTGTGTCATTCCGGGACACGCAGTGATTTTGAGTGTGTCATTCCGAGGCACGCAGTGCCTCGGAATCCCTGACTGCTTCGTCTGGGCGGTGGGTTCCGCCTTCACCAGGCAGAAAGGGATGGCCACGGCTTGCTGGCGCAAGCCTCGCCATGACATGGGGGCAGAAAGGGATGGCCACGGCTTGCTGGCGCAAGCCTCGCCATGACATGGAGGCAGAAAGGGATGGCCGCAACCCGGCAGATGCGGTGAGATCCGGCCCGCCCGTAGGGTAAAAAAATGGCGAATAAATTGAAAATATGGATAATGAAAAACGTTCAAGATTGAATTCTCTAAAAAATCATGCAATTATTAGGAAAAAAGGAAATTATGAAAACATCGCCATTTTTTTATGAATAGGTCAGGCTAAGTATAGATCAGGTTAAGTAAAAACATAAAGGAGATCAAAAAATGAAAAAAATCATTTCTGGACGTTTTGTTTTCATCATCACGGCCGTCATTATGATAACCTGTTTTCATCCGGTTTCGGCTCAGGAAAATCCTCCGGAAGCCGAACTTCCGGTTCTCACCACATCGGCCGGTCAGAGTCCGGATGTCATGACCCTCAATATCGTTTGTGAAGAAGCCGGAATCATGTACGATTACTGTGACGTTCCGGATGTCGGCCTGATTAAGGCCGGAGTGGGACTGGCCGGCAAAGAATCAGATGAGGGATTCCATGTGGAAGTGCATACGGATTTCGATAAGTATCCGGAAGGAACACCCTACAACACCATAATTTTCGCCATCGGTGCCAGTTTAAAAGGCATGGGCGCTTCCGGCTTGACTGTGAATGATGAAGTCACCAGGCTGAAAAACATAGTGGATTACAGCAGGGATAACGATATTTTCATCATTGGTGTTCATATCGGGGGTGTATCCAAACGCGGCGCGCCGGGAAGCGACAATGAACGCATGATTGACGCCGTCGCTCCCTATGCTGATTATTTGGTGGTCACAAAAGACAGCAATAAAGACAGCCGGTTTACGGAGATCTCGGAAGAAAAGGGGATTCCGCTGACGGAAATCGATTACGCCCTGCACCTGGTGGATATTCTCAAGCAGGTTTTCAAAGTTGAATAGACCAAGATTCTAAAGGATCAACCTGAATGCTGAACGGGCCGGGCCGGCCGCTCGCCATGACAAGGGGGTGGTGTCATCCCGGGGTACGCCGTGCCCTTGAGTGTGTCATTCCGGGGCACGCAGTGCCTCGGAATCCCTGACTGCTTCGTCTGGGCGGTGGGTTCCGCCTTCACCAGGCAGAAAGGGATGGCCGCACGGCCCCCGGCCGCTCGCCATGACAATGGGGTGGTGTCATCCCGGGGCACGCCGTGACTTTGAGTGTGTCATTCCGGGGCACGCAGTGCCTCGGAATCCCTGACTGCTTCGTCTGGGCGGTGGGTTCCGCCTTCACCAGGCAGAAAGGGATGGCCACGGCTTGCTGACGCAAGCCTCGCCATGACATGGGGTGTGTCATTCCGGGAAGCGAAGCCGGAATGATGTGGTTTCAGAGGGAATCAAAGGAAAAGTTCTTATCCGCCAGCACCTTTAAACAGGCTTCCACCACCTCCGGGTCATACAGCCGGCCTTTCTCGCCGGTCAACTCCTGAAGAAGGGAATCCTTTTTATGGGGCGGCTTATGAAGCCGGCTGGATAAAAACTTTTCAACGGTATCCGCCACCCTCAGTATTCTGGCCTCCATAATGATGCCGTCACCGCTTAACCCCCGCGGATATCCGGAACCGTCCATATATTCGTGATGCTGAAGAATAATTTCCGCCACCGGCCAGGGAAAAGAGACGTCCTTTAAAAGATCGTATCCGATTTCAGGATGGTTTTGAACCACCAGCTTTTCCGCCTTTGAAAGTTTCTCCGTTTTATTCAGTATTTCAACCGGAACTCCGATCTTTCCAATATCATGTATCGCAGCCGCTGTTTCCAGTGCTTCCCCTTTGTCTTTAGGAAGTTGCATTTCTTCGGCAATAAACAGAGCCAATGCGGTCACCCTCTGCATATGCCCCCTGGAATTGCCGTCTCTCAGCTCCACAGTCCGGGCTAGAATTTTCAAAAGATCATGAGACATTTGATGGAGGGAATCATAACGGTCCCTGAGATCTCCGGATTCAAGCTTCCTGCCGGAAACATCCCTGACCGCAACCACCTGCAAATACCGGCCGTTTTCTTCGAGCCGGCGCGTGAGAATCTCCACCGGGAACTCCTCCCCGCTCTTTTTTATGCCTTTCGCTTCCATAGGCCGGGATGGAGCGGATTCCAAATATTCCTCGGTTTCCTGTTTTAAAGAAGGATGTATGAAAAAGAATAAATCCTGTCCCAAGTATTCGGACGGTTTGTATCCGAAAATCGCTCCGGCGGCTTGATTGGCATCGATAATTTGATTCTCCTGCAAAACAATCAGGGCTTCAAAACCCGCTCTGGCAAAACGTGAGAACCGGCGCTGCCTTTCCCTGCTTCTCTCTTCTTCTTTCTTGACTCTAAGCGCTTTTCCGGTTGAATCGGCTATAAGCTTGAAAAACGCCATCTTCTCCTCCCCCCACTCTCCAGGGGCCCGGTGCTTTTCAAGCATGATGACACCGGCGGAATGATCATCCACCGGAACCGGAATCAGCAAAACAGATTGAATTTGACGGGAAGTCCAGAATTCTTTTTCTTTTTCCGCTTCGGGGGGAAGCGCGGCCACATCTTTGACAGCAACCGGTTCGGGCGCCTTCAATTGGCGCAACAGCCAGGGGAAAGATGAAAGAGATAGATTCTGAAGCTTTTCCATGCCGGATTTTTCGCCTTCCCGGAGCCATTCATGGGTATTGTCCATTTTCGTATTTTCGTCATAAAGCAAAAACAAGGCGGCCTGGTCGGCTTCAGATCTTTGCCCCATCTCGGCCAAGGTTTCCCGCATCGCGCTGTCAAAGTCAAAATCCCCGATAAGCCGGCACAGGCATCGCGCGATCTCCGAATCGCTCTCTTTCGGTTGGGATATCTCATCCGTCACCACCATGACGCCGCTGATGGATCCATCTTTATTGAACAATGGCGACATCCGGCTGTGAATATGCTTTTTATCTCCTTTCCGGCCTTCAAAGGCGGCTTCGGAAGCAGCGGGCTTCTGGTTCTCTAAAGTTTTTCTTATATCAGACGCCAGTCCGGATGCGATAAAAGGTTCCAATTCCCAAATCAAACGGCCATGGAGATTTTCTTCGCCGGATGTTTCAAATTTTTTTTTCATCTCCTGATTGATGAAACGGACTCTCCCTTGCACATCGATGGACACGATACCGACCGGGGCTCTTTCCAGGAGTTTACGCAGATGTTCTTTTTCACTTTGCAGCTTTTCCGACTCCCGGCTCCTGTCGGCTTCGGCCTCCTCCATTTCCGTAATTTTCCGGCGGACGTTATCCAAATCTTTCAGCAGTTTTGTTCTGATTTCATTCATATGATTCATCCTTAAGGGGATATTTTTCCCGGCAGTTCAAAGCAAAATTCAAATCCATCTCTCGCTTTGTCAAGGTTTCGTATATACAATATGCTCCGGGTGCCCCCTTAAACACAATAACCTTTAAAGATGATTCGAGGGGTGAAATCAATAGACCGGCTTCAGCCCGGTATGGCTGCAGAAAAACTCCAAATAACGCTTGATCCTGTCCAGCTGATGACGCGGCTCCCCTATTCCATGGCCCTCCCGCGGATATTTAACAAATGTCACCTCTTTATCCAGATCACGCAGAGCCTGATAAAATTCCTGAGCCTGGGTCGGCGGGACCCGGGCATCCTCAGCACCATGCATAATTAAAATTGGAGAAGTCACCTGTTTGACATACCGGATGGGAGAATGCTTATCATACAGATCGTCATTATCCCAGGGAGTGCCGAAAAACCATTCCAAATAGCGGGGAATATCCGTGGTGCTGTACATGCTGTACAAATTGGGAAGCCCCGCCCCCGGCGAGATCGCTTGAAAACGGGAAGTCTGAGTGGCGATCCAGAAGCTCATGTATCCGCCGTAGCTCCAGCCGTAACAGATCAGCTTATCCGGATCCGCCCATCCCTGCTCGATACAAAAATCAACTCCGGTCATACAATCATCATAATCCTTAATCCCCCACTGTTTGCGGTTGGCGTTGACGAATTCCTGTCCGTAATTGGAGCTGCCGCGGAAATTCGGCTGCAGAATCATGAACCCGTTTCCGGCCAAAACCTGATTCAGGGACCGGAAAGACACTGTCGCTGCTCCGCTTGGGCCCCCGTGAGGATTGAGAATAAGAGGATAAGATTCCCCTTCCCGATAATCAACAGGTTTGGTGAGCACCCCCTCTATCCACTGGCCGGCGCTGTTTTTCCATTGAACAGTGGAAACATCCCCCATCCACACCCCCTCCTCTTTCAGCCAGGTGTTGGTTTCGGTTAATTTGACCATCTCTTGAAGGTCCGTATCAGCGGCGTAGATCTCTCCCGGCCATTGCGGCCCGGAATGGACCCAGACCCAGAATTTTCCATCCGCGGAGAGATCCCACTGGGTATTTCCCCCTTCCGGCGGATTCAACCGCCGGACTTCTCCGGAAGCCAGTTCCAGGGCGAAGAGATTCAAAGTGGTGCGGTCCCCGGTGTGCCAAAAAATGGAGTCTCCCCCGGGTGACCAAATAAAAGCGCCGAAATCACGGTCAAAATCCTCTAAATATTCCTCCGCCCCGCCGCCGGCGGCGGGAATGATGAGAAGTTTATTCAGAATGGTGCTGGTGCTGGGATAAGAATTGGATGCGAAAGCGATACGTTCGCCATCCGGAGACCACCGGGGGCTGAAATCCGGACCCGGGTTGTTATACAGCTTTTTTCTTTTTTCGGTGTCCAGGTCCAGAAGCCAGATATCGCTGGCATAGCTGTCGTCCACCTTTGGAGTGGGCCGGCTGACAAACAAAATTTGTTCGCCTCCGGGGGACCATTGCGGATCACTGACCGTAAAATCGCCTTCGGTCAAACGGGTGGATTGTTTTCCGCCGATGTCAAAATGCCAAAGATGGCTCATGCGGAAGTCCTCATCCACCACCACGGCGTCATCTTTTTTCTTGCGGGCCTCTTTTTCTTCCTCGCTCAAAGGGTCCCGGGCTAAAAACAAAAGGTTTTTCCCGTCCGGAGAAATCACAAAGGACCGGATACTTTCTTCATGATGAGTGACCTGCCAGGCCTCCCCGCCGTCCGCGGACATAAAAAAAATCTGATTCCCGCCGGTGTCATCGCTTTTTTTGCCCCTGGAACTTAAAAACGCAAATTTTTTCCCGTCCGGAAACCAGGCCGGTGACATGCAGCTGTCCTCCCCGCGGGTCAACTGCCGGGATCCTGATCCATCCCTGTTCACCAGCCATATATGAGTCAAGCGCTTGTAATCTTCGTCTTCCATATCCCTGAAACTCAAAGTATACAGCACTCTTTTCCCATCCGGAGACACATCCGGACTGCCCACCGAATGAATCCGCAGGGTATCTTCCGGAGACATCGCCCGGCCCTGCGGGTTTTCCTGTCCGGCCGGCAAGGAAATCCCCGCCAAAGCAAGGGACATGACCAAAACCGGAATGATAAACAGCTTTTTTGTATTGATTTTGAATTGAATCATAACCACCTCCTGTTTTTTCTTATCATAAACCAGGGATAAAATGCAATGCCGGCCCTGTTCTTGACTTTTCCCTCCCGTTCAACAAAAATAATATTCAGCGGAGAATAATGAATATGAAAGAAATAAATGTTGACAGCCGGTGGCCCGCAACCGCCTTATTCTGGGGATCGGTTTGGGGTGCAACCGAGGCCACCGCCGGGTATCTTCTTCACCTGTTAAAAATCCCGGGACTGGCCGGAATGGTGATGTTCCCCATAGGGGTTTTTTTCATGCTGAAAGCCTATCAGTCTTGCGGCCGGGCCAAAGTCATCTGGCTGACCGCATTGACCGCTTCGTCCATCAAGCTGGCGAATTTGGCCGCTCCTCTTTCCGGTCCGGAAGCGGCCTTTAATCCGGCGGTCGCGATTCTGCTTGAGTCTTTTGCGGTTATGGGAATTCTGGCGCTGGTCAAAAAATTCCCTTCAGCGCCGAGGGTCCCCGTTTATTTCAGCGCGGCCTTGGCCTGGCAGGGATTGTTTTTGGCATTCATCTGGTTTCAACAGACCCTGGCCGGCGGCGGGGGGATCCTGGATACCGGGGGAAGCGGACTGCTCCGTTTTTTGGGATTAAATCCATTGGTCAATGCCCTGTTCCTGACGGTTATATTTCATCGATTCAAATCCCGCCTTCAGAAAGAAGGGGCCGTATTCATCCTTCGATTTCCGGCCGTTCCGGCTTTAACATTCATCTCGGCCGTTATTTTGGAATGGATCATTTAAGACGGCTCCCCCCCCCCCAGTAAATGAGCGACAATGAAAATAACATCCTGGCTTATTCACGGGCCGGGATTGCCGCAGACGACGACAATTCGCTAATTCATTGTCGTCCTGAGGAGCGCAGCGACGAGGGATCCCTGACTGCTTCGTATGGGCGGCAGGTTCCGCTTTTACCAGGCAGGGAGGGATTGCCACGGCTTGCTGGCGCAAGCCTCGCAATGACAAAGCGGCATGTCTTCCCGAAGGGTAAAAAAATTGCGATTAAGATGAAATACCGGCAGAGAAAAAAGCACCAGCTATTCTTTAAATCAAAATCAATGTATTCTCTTAATGAGAAAAAAAGGGCAAAAATATCGCAATTTTTTTATGAATACGCCAGGTTAAGGTATAGGTCAGGCTGACTAAAAAGAAATGAGCGACAAAAAATCACCCTTCACCGATTGGCTGAATCAGCCCCTCGACCGCCGCCGCTTTCTCAAGTGGAGCGCGTTTGCAGGAGGGTCCATATTCATCCCGGGAACAGCCGTTCCCGGCTTCGACCGCATCCGGCCCGGAGAGAGAGGCTCAGCGGAACGGATGATCCGCACCGGCTGCCCCGCCCATAACTGCGGAGGACGGTGCCTTTTGAAAGTCTATGTCCGCGACGGCGTGATCACCCGGATTGAAGGCGACGACCGGCCTTCCGATGACATCGCCGATCCCCAACTCCGCCCTTGTGTGCGGGGGCGGGCCTACCGCCGCCGGCAGTATCACCCCGACCGCTTGAAATACCCCATGCGGCGGATAGGACGCCGGGGGGAAGGCCGTTTTGAGCGGATTTCCTGGAACGAAGCCCTGGATCAAGTGGCGTCCCAAATCCGGCGGGTGAAAGAAACCTACGGAAATTCAGCCCTGTTTGTGCCTTACGGCACCGGAAGTTACAACCAGACCAACGGCCGCCAGACCGCGCAGCGGCTGATGAATCTCATCGGCGGTTCTTTAGGTTTTTACAACAGTTACAGCTGGGCCTGCATCAGCCGGGCGACTCCAACGGTTTACGGAACTTCCGTGACCGGAAATCAGCGCCAGGACTGGCTGAACGCCCGTTATATTTTGATGTGGAGCTGGAATCCGGCGGAAATGCGGGACGGAACCAACAGCGCCTATTTCATCCGAAAGGCCAGGGAAAAAGGGGCCCGGGTGATATGCATCGATCCCCGCCACACTCTCAGCGCCGCCTCTCTGGCGGATGAATGGATCCCCATCCGTCCGGGAACCGACACCGCCATGATGAACGCCATGGCCTATGTCATGGCCAAGGAAAATCTGATCGACTATGACTTTGTCCGCCGCAGCTGCGTGGGATTCGACCGGACTCAAATGCCGGAAGGCCTGGAAGATGAGGAATCCTATTGGGATCACCTGATGGGCAACCGGGACGGCGTCCCTAAAACTCCCGCCTGGGCGGAAGCCATTTCCGGAGTTCCCGCCGAAACCATCCGCCGCATCGCCCGCGAGTATGCCACCATTAAACCGGGAATCCTGTATCAAGGCTACGGCATGCAGCGCCGGGCCTACGGCGAGCAGCCGGTGCGGGCCGGATGCGTGCTGGCCGCCTTAACCGGGAACGTGGGCATTCCGGGAGGCTGGGCCAGCGGCATCGCCCTGCAGGCGCCCGGCGGCGGGCCCTTCTGGAATTTGTTTCCCACCGGTCCCAACCCGGTCAGAGCCCGCATCCCCTGTTTTCTGTGGACGGAAGCGGTTTTGCGAGGCCGTCATATGGGCCCGGATGACGGTGTCCTCGGTGCGGAGCGGCTGGACAATGATATCAAACTGATTTATGCGGTGGCTTCCAACGCCCTTATCAACCAGCACGGGAATGTCAACCGCACGGCGAAGATTCTGGAGGACGAAAACCGGGTTGAATTTCTGGTGGTCCAAGACCAATTTTTAACCCCCACCGGCCGCTTCGCCGACATTCTGCTTCCCGCCTGCACCCAGTTCGAGGTATGGGGACTGGAAGACGGATGGAAATACGGGGATGAGGTCATCTTGATGCCTCAAATTGTGAACCCCCCCTTTGAAACCAAGAGCGATTACCGGATTTGCGCCGGACTGGCGGAAAGACTGGGAGTAGGAAAGGCCTATACCATGGGCCGCAGCGAAAAAGACTGGATAGCCTGGATATGGGACCGGTACCGGGAAACCCGCTTTTCCGGGCTTCCTGAACTGGATGATTTCGCCGCTCAAAACCGGGGCGTGTACTCCGTCCCGGTGACCCAGCCCGCTGTGGCCTTCAGAGACTTCCGCCGCGACCCGGATAAATATCCCCTTCCCACCCCCTCCGGTAAAATCGAAATATTCTCCCGGGAGCTTTTTGATATGAAGCAGGCGGACAAAATCCCCCCGGTGCCCAAATACATCCAGGAATGGGACAGCCCCTTCGGGCGGGAAGCCGAAAAATATCCCCTTCAGGCTGTGGGGCATCACTCTTTGTCCCGGGTGCACTCCACCCATGACAACGTGGACTGGCTTCAGGAAGCTTTTCCCCAGCGGGTTTTTATCAACCCCCAAGACGCCGCCCGGCGGGGCCTCAAAGACGGAGACCCGGCGAGAGTGTATAACCAAAGAGGGGCCATGGTGATCCCCTGCCGGATAACCCCCCGTATCATGCCGGGAGTGGTGGCCGTCCCTCAAGGCGCCTGGTGGAGCCCGGACTCCGGGGGCGTTGACAGGAGAGGCTGCATCAATGTTCTCACCTCCGAACGCTGGACACCCCTGGCTTTCGGAAACGCTCAGCATACCATCATGGTGAAAGTGGAAAAAGATACGGGAGAAAATCATCCATGACCGAAAAGGGACTTGCCTTTTATTTCAATGCCTCCGCATGCTCGGGATGCAAGGCCTGCCAGGTGGCCTGTAAAGACAAGCATGACCTGGAAACAGGTGTTCTGTGGCGGCGGGTCTATGAGACCGGCTCCGCCTCCTGGTCCCAAGGGAAAGAGGGCGGATGGACCCATCAAATTGCGGTTTATAATCTGTCTGTCGCCTGCAACCACTGCCGCCGGCCCCTCTGTCTGACCGCCTGTCCCAGTCAGGCTATCCGCAAGCGCCGGGACGGGATTGTGACAATCGATGCAAAAAAATGCGTGGGATGCCGGTATTGTGAATGGATCTGCCCTTACGGCGCCCTGCAGTTCGATCACCAAACGGGAATCATGAGCAAGTGCCATTTCTGTTATGATTTGATCGATTCCGGCAAGCCGCCGGCCTGCGTCACCGCTTGCCCTCTCCGGGCCCTGGATTTTGGCCCGGCGGATATGCTTAAAAAAAAATATTCCGGGTCCGCCGGTGTTTACCCCCTCCCGGATCCCTCCGTCACCCTGCCCAACTTGATCATCCAGCCCCACGCCGGCACCGGGAAGGCCCGGCGCAGCGGCGCCAAAATCCTGAACCGGGAAGAAGTTGACCATGAAAAATGAATGGCCCCTGCTGGTTTTCACTTTACTGGCGGAAGCCGGGGTGGGCGTGTTTCTGGTTTCCAGAATTGTTTTTATCAGGCGGAATAAAACCGGAAAGCCGGACTCCCTCTTAAAAGCCAGTCTGCTGACAGGCTTTGCCTTGGTTCTGGGTGCGGCGTTTTTTTCCCTCTTTCATCTGGGCCGCCCGGAGCGGGCGTATCTCGCCGTCCTCCATATACTGAATTCCGGCTTAAGCCGGGAAATTTTCTGGATGATGTGGGTGCTGGCGGGAATGGGGTTTTTGCTTCTGCTCTCTCCCGTGATGAGACGGCGGCCTAAACTGCGAAATTTCGTGACAGCCGCCACCTGGGCCGGAGGGATTATGCTGATTTGGAACATGGCCCGTTTGTATATGCTGCCCACGGTGCCTGTGTGGAACACTCCCGCCACTTTGGTCTCGTTTTTTTTGACGGCGTTTATCCTGGGCGGGGTCCTGTTTCTCAACCTGACTCTGAGCAAGGCGGATCCCGGCGTTTCACTGATTTTCGATTCGGCGGGAGGTGTGTTCGCGCTTATCATCCTGCAGGCGGGCCTGTTCAGCTTGTGGGGACCTGGCTGGGGCTTATTTGCCCCAGCCGGGCCGCCGCCCCCTTGGTCTCTCTTGGACCCGGCCGCGGCCGTGCGGATCGCCTCCTTGCTGGCCGGAGCCTTTCTTCTGCTGCGGCTGCGCCGCTTTCTGCGGGAACAGCAAAGCCGCCGGTCCGCAAGGTGGACAGCGGCGGCCGCTTCTTTTTTTATCCTGTTGGGAGAAACCGCCGGCCGCTGGATTTTTTATGCGTCTTTTTCCCGCCTGGGACTTTAAAGTGAAAAATCAGGAAATCTTCTCCGTTTTTGCTGTGGTTCTGTCTTTTTTGTCCCGGATTTTTCTGCAGCCCGCGGATAAAACCATTATGAAAAATCTAAAAAAAGAAGATCTCCTTTCCCATTGGCCGCTTCCAGGCGACAGCATCACAAGAGAAGAGACCAACCGGCTTAAAAGCTTCATCCAGCATTGGACACCGGCGTGCCTGGCGGAAATGACATTGGACTACACCCGCCTGTTCACCGGATTGGAAAAAACGCTGGCGCCCCCTTACGCCTCCGTTTACCTGGGACGGGAACGGATTGTGTTTGACGCGGAGACTTTGGAAGTGCGCGGCTGGTACCGCCGCTACGGTTTGAAAAGCCGGCACCGGCATAACGAGCCCGACGACCACATCGGATTGGAATTATCCTTTTTGGCGCATTTATGCCGCCTCGGCGCGGAGGCGGATGAATTTTCCCGCAGGGAAAGCCTCCTCATAGACATGCACCGGTTTCTCTCTCAACACGTGATGACATGGGTTCCTGACTTTTTCGCCCTGGTCAAAAAACACGCGGAGACACCCTTTTATACCGGGTGGGCTTATCTGACGGAAGAAACGGTCAAATCCTTGGCGGATTTTGTTTCATTTCTCCAAACACACGAGGCATAAGAAATCGCATCCGTCCTGCGGCCGCTCACCGCTCCCCTCCCCTGCTTTTATTCACCATTCCCTGTTTTTTTCCGTTTTTCCCCCAGGAAGCCTTTGAAGCGTTTTGTTTGAGGAAGTTCTTATAATCACTCCGGGTATTCAAATTCACCATCCAGGAATCATCCAAAGGAACCCGGCGGGTCCGGCATAAAGCGAAAAGCGGCAATAAAGACCGCTCCCCCGAGTCAAGCAATTTTCCCATGACCGGACGGACCTTTCGTGAATAGACGGCAAACAACGGCTCCAGCTGCCCTTGCCTCTTTACCGGAACCGCGATCTCATAAGAGGAGGCGGCTGATATCAAATCTTCCAAAAAATTCATTCTGATGACGGGTATATCGCAGGCGATCACGAAATTTTTTTCATGGCGGCTCTCCGGCAATGCGGTATGCAGTCCCCTCATGGGGCCCTGCCCTTGAACGGGATCCTCCACCATGTCACAATCCGGTAAAAATTCAAACCGCCGGCGGTCCGAGACGCTGACAATCACCTGCGCGAAATGTTCACGGAGCTGATCCAGTGTCCGTTCGATCAGCACCCCTCCGGGAACCGGAAGCATTGCCTTATGGCTTTTCATCCGCCGGCTGTATCCTCCGGCCAGAATAATCAGCCCTAAAGGACGGCCTTGGCTTGTGAATAATTTTTTCATTTTTAACCCGGCCTGTTCATCATCCGGGCTAACAGGGGATTTCCGGGAGACAGAAGGAAACGGACATCCGGTGACCGCAGCTGCGGCAGGAAATCTCCGCATTCAGCTGCCGGCATTTCAGTCCGGATTCGGTGGTGAAACAATGCTGAAATTCACCCCCGCAGGCTGGACATTCCGCCGGCTCCGCCAGATGAAGAGATAAGGTCCGGTCCGGATTACAGGGGCACGGACACGGGTGGATCCGGATACGAAAATCAGCCATCCCGGCTTCCCTCAGTTCTTTTAAAAGTCCGCGGAAAAAAACCCGGGTATTGTGTTTTTTTTCATGCGCCATTTTTTTTCCGGCGGGCGTGCGCATGTTTTCCGGCAAAACCGCGGCATAGGTCAATTCCTTGCTGACCGAAGACAGGACGGCAGAGGATAAATTGCGCCCCCTCAGCGCGGATTTGATGAAAAATTGAGCGGCCCCCTGAAATCCGAATTTAGACAGAAAATCAGCATCGTGAACGATATCCGCGGCCGGGTCTGTCTGCCGGCCCTCCTGGTAAAGGGCGTTAAGAGAAGCATTGACCTTTTCAATCATGCCGGAATAAACGCGGAGCCGGGAGAGAATAACCCGGGCGGCGGCGGCGGCGGTTTGTTCTTCCGGGATGTCATCCCGGTGATATCCGGTGAGGGTGAATTTGCCGGCGTCATGGAAAAGAGCGGTCAAAAGCGGCACCACCGGATCCCTCTTCTCCTCACGGCTCAGAGCGCCGGTGACGGCCGCCACTTGAAGAGTGTGATCCCAGAGAAAACTGTCGCTGTCTTCCCTCAGGCCGGGCGCCCCCTGCCGTTCGCTTTGAATAATAAAAGCGCGGATTTGGGGGATAATCTCCGGGGAAACCGCATCTATAATGGTCATCCATTGGGTCATCAGCATCCTTTCCCCATTATCCGGGCAAAAAGAAGTTTTTGTCAATGGAACCTTTCATGGACAGGTAAAAAAAAAGCCCCTTCCCCCGGCCGGGGGAAGGGGCTTGAATGAACTAACTGTGTTCGGAGTTTTTCTTCTGGAATTAGAACTGGAAGCGGATGCCGAAGCGGACAATGCGCGGGTTCAGGATTTCGTTGGCCAGAAAGTCGGTGGCGTTCTGGGCGAAAGAATCGTTGTGGGGATAGTAGGTGCCGTGGTGGCGGGTGTACCTGCGGTTCATGATGGCGGAGTTAAGAGCGTTGAACACGTCGGCCATAAAGTAGATATTGCCGTAGTCGCCGGCGCGGACGATTTTTTCCAGCCGGAAGTTGAGATTGTAGAAAGTGGGCAGGCGCTCTGTTCCATACTCTTCCAGATAGACAGTGATGGAGCGGTTATACGGGTTGGGCGCATTGTAGTCATAAATCTCTACTGTATGGGGGATGATGTGGCCTTGGCGGGCGTTCATCGTGAAAGAAACGTTGAAGTCCAAAGGCAGGGCGTAGAGACCGGAAACTTTGAACAGCCAGGAGGAGAAAACGTCCATATTGATTTTGCCGCTGGCCCCTCCGATTGAAGGTGCGCGGACAAGTCCGTCGGTGGCCCACAGGTTGGTGGGGTTCAGATAGCCCTCGTCGCCGAAATACTGTCTCTGATCCTGCAGGGTGAAGGAGGCGTTGAGCATCCAGTTGTTGGACATCCGTTTGGTGGCGCGAACCGTTAATCCCTTATAATCCTGGTAATAATCGGGACGGTGTTCCCGGTAACGGTAATATCTGTAGGGAACGTCGCCGGATTTGAGGTAATAAGGCCTCCCGGCTGCGTCCTCGGTTGAATAGCCGCCCACTTCACTGGGAATGGTGCCGGCCTCGACGTATTCGCCCTGGTTCTGCACCGTGCCGGTGGCGGGATCGTATTCCAGGTTCCACTTGTGTTTGTCGAAACGGCGGTAGGTCAGGTCAAAGGCCACCCCGAAATCAGGCATCAGCTCTTTTTCAAAAGTCAGGATGGCTTCACTGGTGCGGGAGGAGTTCAGGTCATCTGCCAGGGTGTAGCGCTGGTTGTTGGGATCAACCGCAAGCGGATCATTGAAATCATAACCGGCCCACATGATGCCTTCAGCACCGCTGAGCGGGCCGATGAAATTGCCGTTATCGTCAAAAACCCGCTGGGGGCTTTTATCGGCAGCGCTCACCCAATAAAGCTCATTAACATCGGCGAGGCCGTCGCCGTCGTCCATCCACCAGAAATCCATCCAGCCGCCCAGTCCGAGAGGCCGAAAATAGCCGGCCGTGTCGCTGCCCATGTAATCGCCGTACTGAGCCAGGGACAGCTTGAATACGTTCCGGCCGTCTCCGGTCATGTCATAGGTCAGCCCGAGTCTGGGGGTCAACACGTTCCAGGCGTAATCGGGGTCAATGGTGGGAACGGTCAGTCCGGGTATTATGCTGTCGATGGCGTTGATGGCGGCGGGGGTGACGTTGTCGGTCCAGGCGGGATTGTCCGGTTCCACTGCGGTCATGGTGAATTCTTCAAGTTTGGGAGACTGGGAACTGAAACGAAGACCCAGAATTGCGGTGAACTTGCCCATGGTGATGGTGTCGCTGAGAAAACCGACCACTTCTTCAATCACATTGTTATCCCGCCATCCGCGGTAGGTGGAGAGCATTCTGATGCCGGGGACCAGGTCTTCGTATCCGTCGCCGGTGATATCCACGGTGCCGTAATTGTAATTATACAATTGGTAGACGTTTCCGGGGGGCCGGCTTTGATGCTGTCCTTTGGACACACGGTATTCCGCGCCGAACTTAAACTCGTGGCTGACGCCGAAAAGCCGGTCGTTGAAATAGTTCCCCTGAAAATGTATAGAGGTGGAAGGCCGCAAGGCTTCATAGAAGTAGTAAGAATCGCGGTAGATTCCAGCGGTCACATCGTAGCGGAACATCTTTTCCAGATCCATATCTGCAGCGGGGTACATATTGAAGCCGCCGCCGGTCCAAACATACTTCAAGGACACGAACATGGAATCGCCGAACATGTGCTCATCCTGGAATTTCACAATGGGGGTTCCGAAGTAATAGGCTCCGAACTGGTTGTATCCCTGCGGGAAAGAATAGCTGGAAGAACGGCCGAATTTATCCTTGCCGCCGATGTGAGTAAAAGCCTCAAACCGGTTCTCCGGGAGCAGCTGGAAATTCAGCTTGGCGGCGTAATTGGTCAGCAGCGTGTCGTCGCGGTTGCCGTAGATGTTGTTGGTCTTGACATCCTGAGATCCGTAGGACAACCACCACCAGACCTTATCTTTGAACATGGGACCGCCGACGTTGAGGCCGTAGTCCTTGATATTCCGGATAACGTTGGTTCCGATCACACCCTCTTCCCGGAGTTCATCGGTCAGGTTCTCGTCCTGGAACGTTTGATCGGTGAGATAAAAACGTCCGCCCAGATTGATTTTGTTTCCGCCGCGGCGGGTCACCAGATTGATCTGAACACCGGCCGTGGCCGCGGTCACATCCGCGCCTCCTGACTGGATGTTCATTTCTTCAAAGGCGTCGAAGTCAAAGTAAGTGGAGGAGGAAATCGAAGCCGGATCTTGAATGCTGGCTCCGTCCATGCTCCACATCTCCTGACCGCCTCCTTTGGAAGTGAAGGCCGCCATCTGGCCGGATTCGGATCCGCCGATGTTTTCCCGGTCGACCATAACACCGGCCGCCTGCTGCAGGATCACCCAGGGGTCACGGGACGTGGGCAGGGACTGCAGGACTTCGCGGTCCACGTTTTCACCCACCGTCGTACTCTTGGTCTCCACAACCGGGGTGGTGGCGGTTACGGTCACTTCTTCTTCCACAGTCCCCATCCGCATTTGGATCGTCATCTCGGTGTTGGCACCGACATTGACGGTGATCCTCTCGCGGGTGGCGGTCCTGAAGCCTTCCAGCTCAACCACAATCACGTAGTCCCGCCCTGGTGCCAGGGACAAAAAACGGAAGTTTCCTTCCTGGTTGGTGATGGCGGTGGTGGCTGCAGTCAGGCTTCCGGTCAATGTCACTTCCACACCGGGAAGCGGATTGCCGTCTTCGTCGACAACGTTACCATAAATATTTCCGGTTCTCTGCTGTGCGGCCAACGGGAAAGTCAGCAAAAGCACACAAAGAACACCTACAAGTTTTTTCAAATCAGTCCTCCTGATTCTATTTGGATTTTATAAATCACATCCCCTTATTTTAGGAATCGAAAAGATTCCCGACAGCACTTGATCTTTTTCTACATCCGCCTGCGTCTTCACCTCCTTATGTTTATTGTTAATATATTTCATGTTTATTATTCATATCTGATATATCTCATATGCAAGAGTTATGCCATATTTTAAAAAGATTATGTTGTTAATAACCAACTACTTACATAATTCACTCTTTATTTTTTAATTCAAATTTTTGAATCCGGTTCAATAATTTGGATTTTCAATGTCATTCCCGGAGCAGAGCACTTTTGAGTCTGTCATTCCGAGGCACGCAGTGCCTCGGAATCCCTGGCTGCCTCGTATGGGCGACAGGTTCCGCTTTCACCAGGCAGGAAGGGATTGCCACGGCTTGCTGACGCAAGCCTCGCAATGACAAAGCGGCATGTCATTCCGGGGCACGCTGTGCCTTTGAGTGTGTCATCCCGCGGTGCGAAGCACCTTTGAGTGTGTCATCCCGAGGCACGCAGTGCCTCGGAATCCCTGGCTGCCTCGTATGGGCGACAGGTTCCGCTTTCACCAGGCAGGAAGGGATTGCCACGGCTTGCTGACGCAAGCCTCGCAATGACAAAGCGGCATGTCAT
>JAWODN010000002.1:0-11774 GCA_046483285.1 Candidatus Aminicenantota bacterium
CGCTGCGGTAAACTGTAGAAATTCCCCGGCTTCCGGTTCCACTTCTGCCCCTCTCCCTTGTCCGGGGGAAGCTTGACGGTATGGCCGTCCGCCCTGTGAAATGTTTCATAACGGTTCAAAAGCCCTTGAATCCAATACTCTCCCGGAGGAATATCCGATATGCTCTTTAAAGGGTACCCAAAAACACCGCCGTCGATAACGGCTGATTCTCCGGGACCCAACCCGTCCACATCGATCCCATACACCAGCTGGGACTGAGGACCGGTACTGATTTGGAAACGGGGCTCGGCATCGTTATTATCGGATATCAGCAGAAGCATCCGGCCGTCCAGGGCCTCTTGACTGAGCCCGGCGGGAAAAGACAGCAAGAATTGGAGCCGGTTTTGATTTTCAGCAGCATTTGAGCATTCGATCCCCGGAACGAATGCACAAAAGGCAAGAAATAATAAAGAAGCAATCATAATTTTTTTTCTGTCTGGCAATAAAAATCTCCTTTCTGCTTATTGATATTTCCAGCCCATTTTATCAGCTCCGGCAGGAGCATGATTATGGATATAATCCGCGATAACGGAAATGAATTCGGCATAAGTCATCTGCCGCTCCGGATCCCGCGGGCTGTGCCCGATCCATGAATGCCGTCCCCGAAAACCATATTGAAAGGTCGCTCCGGAGGGAGGATCTATTTGGGATTCGAGAACCTCCTGAATCAGATACACGGCTTCATTGAGATAATAATTATCCATCATTCCTACGGCGAAATGCAGTTTTCCTCTTAACTGCGGACCTTTTTCACTCCAGCTCTTATCGATAATGGCACTCAAATCGGCATTCTCCCGCCAGAATTCCGCCACTTCATGGTCAATTTTTCCGGTTTCCGGGTCCCACAAAGGAACCGGATACCCATCCGCGGCGACAGGACTGTACACGGCTTGCCAAACAGCCCACTGCCCAGCGGAGCGGTCCTTATCTCCCACGGCCTGTTCCCAGCGGTATTCATCCCGGACGGTATAGTTCACAAGCCCGTCAATTTCACGCTGAGCCGGACGTTCTGTACGGATCCACTCAAACTCATTGAAAAAGGCATTCCGGTTTTTATAAATATTTATCTGCATCAGCTTCCGGAAATCCACGGGATCAGGAGCCCACGGCCAGCTGCCTGCAAAAAAACCGGGATGATTGATCATAAGAGCCGCGGCCTCCCAACCTCCGGTGGACCGGCCGGCCGTAACCCTGGCCCAAGGCTCGGGAATAATACGGAAATTTCTTTCAATATGAGGGATCAGTTCATGAATGAGAGCATCACCATAAGGTCCCACATTAGGAGAATTGACCGAATAAGAGGTATCAAAATAAGGATTGGAATCCCTGAAAGTGACCACAATCATTTTGGGAAGAGAGCCGGATGTCCAGGCTTTATAGAAACCGTCAAGCTGGTTTCCAACCGCGGGATGGGAGGGAGTATGGTCTTCACGAAACCATTCTTCCGGAGACCAGGGAACCGGAGTGAATCCCGACGAATGGCCCTGAAGATAAAGGACGGGGTAATGGACATCCGGATGTTCATGATATCCTTTGGGAAGCAGAATGTTAGCGCCGAGATACATATCCCGCCCCCAAAATCGGGAGATTTTCCCGCTCTTGATTTTAATATATTTCACCCATTCCGTATCCGTATAATTTCCCTGCTGCAAAACCTCTCCCGCCTTCAGAGGTGAAGGGGGTGGAATGACCCGGTTGAGAGTGAGATTGACTGCCGCTTTTTTCCCGGATTCAATGCTCACCGGAATGACCTCACTGGTGACATTCCCGGGAGCCCGGAATGGGCTTTGATGCGCTCCGCTGTTGAGATGCATTTCCACAGTGTGTCCATCCGCCCGGTGAAAGGTTGTGTAGACATTAACGAAGGCTTGGACAAAATAATCTCCCGGAGGAAGCTCCCAGGTCTTTTCTAAGGGATACCCTCTCACCGATTCTTTGCCGTCTTCAATCGTGACCTGCTCCCCTCCCCTCCAATCACGCACATCCATGCCCCAAAAAGGAACTCCCCGCACTCCGGTGGATAAGCGGGGTTCCTTCTGCTCATCCCTGGAAACAATTGCGAACACCCGTCCCTTCAGGGGTATTTCCAGGCCGAGTTTTTCGATTCCTTGAAACGCGTCTTCAGAAAGAGTGATATTGAATTCAATGGATGAACGCTCCATCTTTGGTCCACAGCCCGCCAATATCAGAAGAACTGCACCCGTAAGCATCAATCCTTGGAAAAATTCTCCGTACCGTTTCATATTTTTAGCCATACTTCTCCCCTTTTCATAAACATAGAAAAAATTTTAAGAATATGATTCCTTTCGCCCCTAAAATATTAGAAAAAAGCAGCAGATATGAATCTTGTCTTTCAGCATAGATCCAAACATGTTGAAATTCTGTTTCAATATTTCAAAATGATCAAGCCGCATTTGATGAAACTTATGAGCAAATATCTTAAATACAGATATATAATATAAATTATAGCAAGTCAACATAATTCTCCTTGAATGTCTAAAAACGGCAAGGAAATATTGACTCTAAAGAATTTTGAATATAATATATTTCTTGTGATATCAAAATTACCTGATCCAGCCTATTCAAAGGATGTCCCCGCTGCCTGCGGGCGGGGGGCCCCTCCAGCCGTGCCGTCCTTTGCACGTATTTTGAATAAGGATATAAAATGTCGTCCCGGGGAGCGAAGTGACTTTGAGTGTGTCATCCCGCGGTGCGAAGCACCGAGGGATCCCTGACTGCTTCGTCTTGGCGGTTGGCCCCGTTTTCACGAGGCAGGAAGGGATTGCCACGGCTTGCTGGCGCAAGCCTCGCAATGACAAGGGGCATGTCGTCCCGAGGAGTGAAACGACGAGGGATCTGCAGGTGCTTCGGCCAGGACGGACGATGAACCGATAAGACGATGCCGTAGCGGTTCCCTCGCTTTGCTCGTCAGGACTCCGCCCGAAGGGTAAAAAAATGGCGATTAAGATAAATTACCGGCAATGAAAAACGTAACGTTTGTGCTTTTTATAAAAACGATGAATCTCGGTGTTGATGAAAGATTTGAAAAAGATCGCAATTTTTTTATGAATAGGTCATGTTAATTAAAAAGGAGGTTTTTGTGTCTAAGATTTTAAGTATCCGAAGATCGCTGGTATTTTTATTAACCGTTTTATTCGCCTTCAGCCTTCCCCTGGCGGGACAACGCACCGGCTACTCCGTGGAAGAGTTCATGAAGCGGCGAAGTTCGCTTATGGACAAAATCGACAACGGGATGATCATTTTGTTCGGTGACCCTGTATCACCTCCTGGCGTCCATTTCCGGCAAGACAATGATTTCTTCTATTTCACCGGAGTCAATGAGACCAATGCTATTGCGGTGTTAATGCCTGATACCAAGAAATCATATCTATTTCTTCCTCAGCAAACGCCCCGGGAAGAAATGATTGACGGGCCGAATCTGCTGAAAGATCCTCAAGCTAAAGAAAAAACCGGATTTGATGAGATTTTTTCCGTGAGTTATCTGGATGAATTCATCGCACGGAACTCAAGAAGCGGCGAGCTGGTCTTCAACATGCGCCTGACACCGGGAGACCTCATTGATAATTCCCGCTGGGAAACAAGAATATTCGTGGGGAGAAAAAACCGCAATCATTATAACGACCAGGTTTCTCTGGACAACTACCGGATCAAAAAACTTAAGGACCGGTACCCCGCTTACCGGCTTAAGGACATCACCCATCATATCGATTGGATGAGAGTCATTAAAACGCCGGAAGAAATTGAAATCCTCCGGAGAAACGGCAAAATTTCCGCCGAAGCGGTAAAACAGGCGATGCTTGCCTCCCGTCCAGGGGGATACGAATATGAAGTGGAAGCCGCGGCTATGCATGAAATCCTAAAAAACGGCTGCAGAGGGTTTGCTTATCCCCCCATTATCGGATCCGGGCCCAACTCCTGCATCTGGCATTACAGCGAAAATTCCAGGCAAATGCACACCGGGGATATCATTTTGATGGATTTTGGAGGAGACTTGGATCATCAGTGTATGGACATCAGCAGAACCTGGCCTGTCTCGGGAACATTTTCCAAAGAGCAGCGCGAAGCTTATCAAGTGGCGCTGGAAGTACAGAAAGCCTGTATTGAAGCATACCGGCCGGGAGTGACTTCTGAAGATGTCCAAAATCACGTGGCGGAAGTTATGCAGCAAAAAGGGATTGACCCCCGAGGCCTGACCGGCGGGATCGGTCATTATGTGGGAATGTCAACCCATGATGTCGGTCCAAGGGGAGTTCCCCTTCAGGAAGGAATGGTATTTGCCATAGAACCGGGCTTGTATTATCCGGAAAAAGAACTGGGGATCCGAATTGAAGATACGGTTTTGATCACTGCGGACGGGTGTGAGGTTTTGACCAAAGATGTTCCCAAAGAAATTGATGAGATCGAATCCCTGCTCGCCCAAAGAAAATGAAATTAATACCTAATCCGAAATTTTTTTTTACCTCTTTGAAGCCGCAGAGGGTACGTGAGAAATGATTATTTTTCCAAGTAGCTGAGAATATTCTTTACTGTGGGCGCCTCCGGTGAATCAGGATCGAGTTCTAAAAATTTTTTAAAATACTCTGCAGCTGGGTCCGTTTTGTTTTGATTCAGATAAGCATATCCCATTCTTAAGTAGGCCGGACTGTAATCCGGGTTAATATCAATAGCCTTTTTAAAATAAGTGATCGCTTGGTCGATCTTTTGATTGGCGAAAAAAATTTCCCCCACATTGTAGGCCAGCACTTCATTGGCCGGCGATAATTCAATCGATTGCTGAAAATACTGCTGGGCTGATTCAAATTCGTCTTTAAGAAGATGGCATTCCCCTATTCCGGAAAGGGCCCGGGCGATGATTTTCCGGTTATTGTCTTCGTCTTCTTTCGCTTTTTCCAGCACGGCACGAAATTCCTCCATAGCCATGTCGTAATTCTCCTGCTGGGTGTAAATGGAACCGATGCTGAGCCGCACCTGAAAAACACCCGGGTGCTCTTCCAGAAATTCTTTATACTTGGCTAAAGCCTCATCATAGGCTTTTTGCTCGAACAGCAGGTTGGCATCCTGAAGGAGTGCTATGGCATCTTCGTCACTGGTGATCCCTTCAAATCCTTCTTGTTTTTCAAGAGTTAACTGGACGGATGGATTCTTATCAAGCTGACGAATAAAAACGGTTTTAGCTGTGGGAGCATATCCGTCAGCAAATGCCGAGATTTTCCACTCCCCGGTTCCTAAACCTATAATGCCCCATTCCCCTCTTTTGTTGGTTTTCACTTCCCGGGTCAGTTCTTCATTGTCCATGAAGACCGCGATTACCGTGGCGTCCGGCACGGGATTTCCGGATTCATCCTGCACCACTCCGGCGATTCGGGCAAGACCCCTTCCTGCTTGAGAGAATAAACTGATGTTCACGCACGCAAGGATTGCGATAAAAAACACATACATGATTAAGGGTGATTTTTTTTTCATCACGGAATTTTTCTCCTTATTAAACGTTTAGTTTAATACCATAGAACAGAGGCGGCTCCCTCTTTATGACTCCATTATCATTGCCTTTAGCGGCGAAATATAAAAAACCGGTTATTTAATGACCTGATTTATTCATAAATGCCGCGTCGATCCCGGCCTGTTCATCATTCAGAATAATCATCAGGTTTAAACTAACCTGGCTTATTCACGGGCCGGGATTGCAGCAGATGCGAGGCGCAGGGCATGAATCTGTGGTCCTTCACCGCGAATGCCCTGCTACAAAGTTTTATTGCGAGGCCTGCGAAGCAGACCGTGGCAACCTGAGACGGATAGATTCTCACGAACGAAACCGTCTAAGTTCCTCACGTCGCTTCGCTCTTCAGGACCCCGCCCAAAGGGTAAAAAAATTGCGATTAAAATAACAATTGAAAAATGAAAAACGTTCCTTTTGATCTTTCATTAAAAACCATGGTTACCGCTGATAAGAAAGAGATTGCAAAAACATCGCAATTTTTTTATCAATAGGTCAGGTTAATATATACCACAAAAACGAAGATAAAAAAATAAAAAGCCCCCCGGATGACCGGGGGGCTTTTTTGTTTCGGACGGAATATGAACTAGAATATGAACTTCATACCGAAGCGGACAGAAATAGGACCGTAGAAATCGTATTCTTTGAGAAAACGGGGATCAGGGTTATAAGTGTGGACCATGCCGTTGGCGTCGGTCAGAGTGTTATTGTTCGCGTCGACTGTGAATCCCTGGGCCAACAATTCGTCTGTAAGCGTGATGTAGTCCGTCGCCATTCCGGAATAAATTCGCCGTGCCGTGGAAACATCGAACAGATTGTCCACATTGCAGTTGAACTGAAGAATAGAACGGCCGCCGAGACGGAAATTGTATTCGGCGTAAAGGTTGGTGAGAAAAATAAACGGTGTCCGGCCGTCGGACAGCCTGCCGTCGATCATCATGCCTTCAGGCACTCCCAAGGAACGGTTGACCGGAACCCCGCTCATGCCGCTGGCGAAAAATCCGATGGTCAAGTCGAATGGGAACACGTAGCTTCCCCAGGCTTTGAGCTGGTGGGGCCGGTCCGTCGTCAGGGGACCGTTGTTGACATTCATATTCTGGTCCCGGACCATATACCACAGGTCCCAGACCCGGTTCACATTGGGACGGTCAGACAAGCCGTCATAGTTACCACGCAGCTGGCTGTAGGTATAAGAAACTCCCGCCATCCAATTATCCGCAAAACGTCTTTCGAAGTTGAAGTTGATTCCAAGGTAGTCCCGCTTGGCAAGCGGAGTTGGGGGGAGATAATCCGCAAACAAACCGCCTTCAGATATGCGCTTGGAATAACCATAACCCGGATTGGTGGTATAATACTCTTCCCCAAAAGGAGTGATAATGCCAACGTCTTCAATAGCCCGAATCAGGTGCTTGTAAACAATTCTAATGGACCCGGAAAGGTTTTCCACAATCTGCTGCTCGAATCCGAAAGTGAACTCCGACTGTGACATGGGCTTCAGCTCCGGATCGGTGGTGTCAAATGAAGGAATCCGCCAGTTGTAAGTGGTTAAATAGGTCCCTAAAGCTCCTGGATTTTCCTTAGTGAGAAGTGTCCAGTCATAATGGTCCAGGGTATAGTAATCGCTCTTCCATTTAAATCCGCCATACGCTCCGACAGCCATTTCCAGCTTCATCACGTCATAGTAATATCCGAAGCTTCCAAAGATCTTGGTCTTGGTGTCACCGAAAACGTCATAGACAAATCCAAGCCGGGGTGCGATCTTGTCTCCGAAACCGAATTGAATGGGAGGATCCTGGTATTCCGGAAGATCCGAGTAGCTGGGGATGTCCTCGCTTTCCATGCGGACACCGATATTCAATGTCAAGTTGCGGGCGAATTCAGGAGACCAGCTGTCCTGGATAAAGAAAGCCCACCGGTTGCTGTAAACTTCAGCGAAAGTGCCGTAAGGGCCGGTGAACTCACCACCGCGGACGGCGTAGTAGCCGTATTCCCCCCGGACCCGCTCGCCGGTGTCGATATACTGAAAATCACTGTCCCACCCGAACTGAAAGTAGGGATACTTGATGGTGTCATCGATATTTTGGTGAAGCCGCACCCACTGAACACCGGCTTTCCAGGAATGTTCCCCCGCCAGGTTTATGTAGTAGGTGAAATTCAAGTTGGCGCTTTGCCGTTGTTTGAGGCGCTGGTTGGTGACGAAAGAATCATAATAACCGTAATTCATCCATCCGCGGGGCTTGACAAGTTCTTCGGGAATATCGGAGAACATAGAATTGGTGGTGCTCATTCCATATGAAGAGCCAGGGGTGGGGTGGCGGAAACGATAGAGCGGTCCTTCAGGAAGAACCTGCTGGTTGGTGGTGTCCTCACTGAACATTCCGAAGCGGCCGCTGATGAGAAAGTTGTTGCCCATGGTGTAGTCGAAGGTGAAATTGCCGCTGAAATTGGGATAATCGAATCCATAGAGACCCCACTCTTTTTCCGGATTGTCTGTTCCGGCGCGGGCAGGAAGGTCGCCCCGGTATTTGTTGAAGTTGCTCATGAAGCTGGCTGAAACCCTGAGGCCGGTGACCGGCTGAGTGGTTAATTTAAATGACCCGTTATACCAGGATTCATTCCTGGTATGAGAGCTGTCAGCAACTGGAGGGAATGTTTGCCATTCTACGTTCCGGGTGGTGTTGCGGAATACCGGCAGAAAAGACGCGAAAAACCACACTTTGTCTTTAATAATATAGCCGCCCAGGTTGAAGCCGGCTTCAATGCGGTGTAATTCGTCCTTGCCATAAAGATCCTGATAGTTGACGTACTCGGCCTCATCCCCGTAAATGGCCAGCCGGAGAGTGTCCCTTTCCTTTCCTGTGAACATGCTGCCGGAGTAATATCCCATCAATTCACCACTGAACTCATTCCCTCCGGAGCGGGTGATGACATTAAGCACTCCGCCGATGGCTCCGCCGAACTCCGCCTGGTAACCGGATGCCTTCATTTGAACTTCTTCAATGAATTCAAACGCGGCCTCCTGCCCTTTGCGTCCCCGGTCCAACTCTGTGATGTCCATGCCGTCGACGTAAAAAACATTTTCAGACCCGGTGGCTCCGTCCACGGACAGCCCGCCGCCAGTCAGCGGTTCCTCATTGACGCCCGGAATGGTGGCCGCCAGGCTTTCAAAATCCCGGCTTTTGGGCAGCCGCTGGAAAGCCGTCCTGTCAAAGGTCATGCCCTTGCTGGTGCTTTTCACATCAATCAAGGGAGTTTCCCCTCTAACCGTGATTGACTCTTCCAAAACGCCCATTTCCATATCGATATCCAGAGTAACGGTTTGTTCGCTCTGCAGAATGATGTCTTCCCGGACCACTGTTTTAAAACCAGACAATGTGTACACCACCTGGTATTGTCCGGGAGGCAGAGCCAGTAAACGGTAGCTGCCGTCCCCGGCAGTGATTGCCGTTGCTTCTCCGACTAAATTAGGGCTGGTCGCCGATATGGAAACTCCAGGCAGTGGTGTTCCTTGGTCGTCATTAACAGTACCGACTATTCTTCCCGTTGATTCCTGTGCATAAACAAACTCACTCAGCAATAGAACCACGGCAAAAATAGCTAGCATGGTTATAAATTTCCGCATTAACTCCCTCCTTCATAAAGATTGTTTTCTCTCCCGGCTTCGGTCTTTCGGCCGAAAACCAACCATACCGATTTTCTCTGTGCTTTTTTTTTGCTTTTTTATCACCTCCTTACCTTGAATGAAACTTTTTATATTTTATATGATATGTAATATATGCAGTTTTTATGCCAAATTTCATTCATATATTTTATTCAATTTAAGTCACAGATATCATTAATATTGAATAAAACTATTGAATCTTTCCTGTGGGTTTAAAAGTCCAAAAATTTGAATTTATCCATATTTTTGGATTCAATTCTATGATCATCTGCGGACAGGATACTTATGAGGATCAGGAAGGGGTTTTCTGGGAAGCATCTCTTCTCTCATGGCCGCATGGTAAACAAAGCCAGCCACTATAACGGCCGACTGAATCAAATCTTCCGGAACCAGATGGTCATAAACATCCATATTGGTGTGATGGATGCGGGTTCCATAATCCAGTGGATCTTGGATCCACTGGAAGCTCGGGATTCCAATGTAATCCAGGGCCCCATGGTCGGATCCCATAGAAGAGCGGTTGATAACCCAAATCATGCCTAAATCGTGAAAAGGTTTCATCCAGGCCTCAAAAATGGGTTTTAATTGAGGATTGCCTTGAGTCCGGATCCCCCGGATCCGGCCGCCGCCGTTGTCATAATTGAAGTAGGCCGAAACCTTTTTCTGTCCGGGTTTGATCTTCATGGTTTCTACATCACCAAAATGCCGTTCCACATAAGATTTTGATCCGACCCAGCCCTTTTCTTCTGCGCTCCAGAGAACAATCCGAATTGTCCGCCTCGGCTTCACATCCAGTTTTTGGAGAATGCGCACCGCTTCCATACATACGGCGACACCGGCAGCATTATCCGCCGCACCGGTCCCCGGGCTCCAAGAATCAATGTGTCCTCCCAGCATGACCAATTCATCTTTCTTGTCGGTACCCGGGATTTCGCCGATCACATTGTATCCATTAAGATCCTCATCATAAAAATGGGTTCGAACCTCCACTTCCATCCGGCAGGGTTCCTGGAATTCTTTGATAATCCGATAGACGCGGTTGTAATGTTCCGCCGCCAGAATGATTTCCGGCAAAGGGCGTTCACGCTCAGGAAAGCGGGCTTGCCGGATTCCGTACGCACGAACAGTTCCGTAATTCCTTCGGATGGAGCTGCTCGGCCTCACCAGAACTCCGATCTTTTCAGAACGGAAAAAATCTTCAACATCATCCAGAAAACCCCGTTTATAATCTTCTCCCATAGGACGTTCATCTGGAATGGGATATTTATACATCTCAGCGAAATCCTTGTCCTCAAACCGGTGAGCGTCAGGGGTGAAATAAGTGGGAGTGTCTTCAGGAGGCATGTAAAGAACGATTTTTCCTCCTAATTTTCCCCGGTATTTCTCAAAATCCTGTGGGGATTGGATGTCCACATAAACCGGCTGCCCGGTGATTTTCCCATCGGTGCTCCCGCCCCACTCCACAGAGATCGCAATAAGCGGGGCATAGTGAGGTTCAAGGAGGTGTGCGGAAATATACTGGGGAGCCCACCCCACACCGAACTCATAAGGCTCCAGGTTGACGTTTTCCAGTCCCCACTTCCTGAGCTTGTCCGCCGCCCAATCATAAGCCAGTTTAATGGCCGGAGAACCGGTGGGACGGGGCCCGATAACCGTCGAGAGATACCCCGCCAATTCCATGACCTGGGGATGCTTGATGCCTTCGTGGCGGATATTTGTCACCATGGCCAGGTCGACCTTCTCAGTTGCCGTGAGAGTGGATGCAAAAAGCATCCCGCTCATTAAGAAAAGAACACACCCGCGTTTCATTTTCATCCAAGACTCCTTCATTTATTCTTTGAAAATAGCATTCTCATAATAGGGGTGAGAACCAAAACATTATCATCTTAAAAAAGGGAGGATATGATTCCCGGGTTCATTCCATTCCATGCGTTCCGGCATATCGGCAATGATGAAAGCCAGTAAATAAGACAGCTTTACCACTTGACTCATTTTCTCTTTGTTGATCCTTTCCGCCACATCCCCCGGCTGGTGGAGGTCCGGATGCCTGCCGGTATTGAAGAAAACCGACGGAATCCCCTTTAGGCAGAAAAAGTAGTGATCGCTGTTTCCGAGCATGGGAAAGGAAGGCAGCGGCACCGGGATAAGATTGCAGTACAGCTCCCCCAGCCGGATGATTTGCTCTGCCATTTCAGGAGCCGGAGAAGAGGTGTACGCGATAAGAAGCTTTTCCGGCTCGTCATTGTACTGAGCCAGGTTTTCTTCCGGTATATCGAAACTTTCCGCCGCCTGTTTGACCGTGGCAAGGGAAGTGTTTTTACAGATCATGTCCAGGTTCACGCAAGCCACGTTCTTTTCAATTGGAAGGGCCGGAAATTTCACATAATACCGGCTGCCCACTATCCCCTTTTCTTCTCCGGTCCAGTGTGCGAAAAGAATGGAACGTTTTGGTTTGACGGGATTCATGGCAAATGCCTTTGCGACCTGAAGAACTCCCACCGAACCTGATCCGTTGTCGTCTGCGCCGTTAAAAACATAGCCTTGTTCATTCATTCCCAC
>JAWODN010000090.1:0-8561 GCA_046483285.1 Candidatus Aminicenantota bacterium
CTACACCGGTAATACCATACTTCTGTGCCCAACGACACAGCATTTCTGCCTTTCCACAAGCGAGGTCAAGTTGTCTCATACCAGGCTGCAGACGGCAAATCTCACCTAACAGCATTAGTTGGTCTTCAGTGAATGGATTCAGAATACGATGATATGTTTCGGCGATTTCATGGAAACGCAACGACATCTTCACACTCCCTGCAAATGCACTCCTACTTTGATTTCAGAAACCTTTGTTCAGCAACACACAGTTCTAACATATATTATACAGCCATTTCTCATGCGGGATTGCGGCTATTATCGCTGTATAGTGGCATATGCAGCCTGAGACAATTTATGCAATCCTCTGGGTAATGCTACTTCTGCCATGAAAAACTCGTCACTTGCCAATACAGTTATCCAGCAAATATTGCTGTTTAAAATGATGTTATCAAAATTATTTTCAGAAATCCAGAGAGAAGTTTGAGAATATTGGAGATTCGAGGCGTTATATAGAATGGAAATGCCATCGGAATTAATCTGAAAAAATATGAATCGAAATCCCTCGAATCCACCTGTAAAACCAAGACTTCCAGATCTTGTTCGCCAGAGAATCCATGCTCTTCATTACAGTCGAAAAACCGAACAGACTTATATCGGATGGATCAAGCGATATATATTTTTTCATAACAAGCGACATCCTGCCGAAATGGGTGAAAAAGAAATAAATCAATTTCTGTCGTTTTTAGCTATAAACAAAAAAGTATCCGCTTCCACACAAAATCAAGCACTGTGCGCGATTGTATTCCTGTACCGGCAGGTGTTTGGGCGGGACATCGGTTTGATTGAAGGGTTGATTCGTGCGAAACGTCCAGAAAGGCTACGGGACGGCAAAGGGAACAAAGGATAGGATTACAATGCTACCTGACATTGTAAAATCGAGGTTACAAGAACATTTTCAAACCGTGAGAAGAGTGCATAACAATTATTCGGGGTCATTATTCGGGGTCGGACCCCCCGATCATATTGATATCACGCAGGTAACAATTATTCGGGGTCATTATTCGGGGTCGGACCCGCCGATCATATTGATATCACGGCAATTAACATAATTTCGGGCCTATTTTCAGGCCTTAATCCGTCCTTTTCGGGGGCGGAAAGGTCCGGTTAGCTTTTTTGGATAGCTTCTCTTTCAGACGCCTGATCTTCTAACAAACCGGCATTTTGGAGGGCGAAAACGCTCAATTAAGGGCCTATTTCATGTATAATTAAGTGTGATCTTGTTTGTTTAGAATTATTTCCGTTGGTCTGACCCTGCCCCGCTGCCCCGCCGCGGTCTGCCCCGCCCCAGTCAGGGTTTCATCCGGTATTGAATCGCAATGGTGGTTTTGCCTTCTTCCTCTTGCTGAATATGAACCGTGATTTCCCGTTTATTGTTCTCATCTGAGGCACTCAGGTTTATCATCCGCGTTCCGGCGGTTTCAAAGGAGCTGGTTTTCACACTGAGTCCTTGATCCTCCAGGCGGGGGACGTAGAAATCGCGGACCTCTTCCACACCGGCTCCGGTCTCGATGCTGAAACTCCCGGTGCGGCTCTCCCCGGCGGACGTCGTATACACAGCAGTGAGTTCGCCTTCGTAGAGGGGTATCCATCCGGGAATCTTGGATTTGTCGGGCGATGCGCCGAATTCCACGGTCTGGGTCTCCCCTTCTTCGTCCTTGATTTCGGCGCGGGCGCCGGATTCATCCGTCTGGATGGTCATTTCCCCTTCTTCCGTCTTGAATGAGATGCGGCCTTTTTCAATATCCTCGAAATCGGCGGTGAGTGTTTCCCCCGTTTCTTTATTGCGGATGGTCACGGTGCGGGCATTCTCATCCACCTCCACCAGTTCAAGTTCGGGGTTGGCGGCCACGACCATTTTAGCGGCAGCCACGGCCGGATTTTTGCGAAGCAGCTCCGCGTCGAGGCCGGCTTCCTTGGCTTTCTTGGAAAGAAAAAGCCCGCCGGAAATTAGAGCGACAACCACAATGATGATCCCTACCAACGCCACGATGCCGCAGCCGATGGCTATCTTGGGTCCGGTGCCCATCCCTTTTTTCTTTTCAGGTTGTTGGGTCTCGTCCGTCATGTGCGCCTCCTTTGATTCAAGTCTTCGTATTGTATTCTACCTTATGCTGAATATTATTTGCAATCGCGGCACCGTTTCTTTTTCCGCAGCAGTCAGGGATCCCAAGGCGCTGCGCACCTTGGGATGACATGGGGGGTCGCACTGCGGCACCGTTTCTTTTTTACGAAGCAGACAGGGATCCCAAGGCGCTGCGCACCTTGGGATGACACGGGGGGTCGTGTCGCGGCACCGTTTCTTTTTTAGGAAGCAGTCAGGGATCCCAAGGCGCTGCGCACCTTGGGATGACATGGGGGGTCGCACCGCGGGATGACGTGAGGGTCGCACCGCGGGATGACGTGAGGCGCCGCGGGATGACGTGAGGCGCCCCCGGGATGACCATGGGGAGGCGCCCCGGGATGACAGAAATGATGAATTGACGCCGGTTTTTGATATAATGGTCTCCATCGGATCTTTTTGTGAAGGAAGCTGGAATATGAGGACTCTTCTCTTGCTGTTGGTGTATGTCATATTGGGCCTTGCGGCGGTGCCGGTGCTGCTGGTTTGCACCCTGTTCCGCTGGAGCCGTCCCATCCAGGTGTACAGCCGGTTCGCCTTGGGCCTGGGCCGGAGGATTCTGGGTGTCCGGGTGGAGACGGAAGGGCTGGACCGGATCGATCCGGAGCGCCCTTGCATTTACATGTCCAATCATTTGAGCCTCCTGGACGGGCCCATCCTGTTTTGGGCCATCCCCCGCTTCGTCCGGGTGATCCTCAAGCGGAGCGTGTTCAAGTTTCCCATCGTCGGCCAGGCTATGAGGGTGGTGGACTTCATTCCGGTGGACCGGGCAGGCCGGGATTCGGGGAAAAAAAGCGTCCAGAGGGCGGCCCGCATGATCCGGGAAAAGCAGGTGCCGTTTCTGATTTTCCCGGAGGGCACCCGCAGCCGCAGCGGCCGGCTGCAGCGGCTGCGGAGAGGCGGTTTTTTTCTGGCCCTGGAAAGCGGAGCGCCCCTTGTTCCGGTGGCCATCCAAGGGACTTATGCCCTGTTGCCGCCGGGCGCTTTTTTCGCAAAGCCGGGAAGGGTCAAAGTGACCTTTTTCCCGCCCATTCCGGTTGAAGGATGCACCCGGGAGGATGTTCCCCGGCTGACACGTCTGGTGGAGGAAAAAATCCGGGAGGGGCTGCCGGAAGAGGGAAAAAAATAGCGGTGCTGTTATGAGCTCCGCCGGAAGCCCGGGCGGCGGGGACGGGATTTGGTTTCCGGGCGGTAGACTTCTTTTTTCTCCAGCTCCGGTCCGCCGGGGACGGTGATTTTATCCCGTTTCCCTTTGCTGGAAATGCGGTAAGAGCGCTCGGCTGCGGCCAGGACCTCGTCCCGGAGGCCTTCCTGGGCGATTTCTTCGGTGTACTGCCGGCGGCCTTCCACCAGCCGGTCGATATAGCCCTGGATTTCTTCCTGGGAATAGAAGCGTCTGGGGTCCCATTCATCCATGCTTTTGTCTTCAGCCCGGACGATGCGGCGGGCCCCCAGGGGGCCGGGCTCGTATTTATTGGTGCCCCGCAGATCGCCCCGCTGAATCCGGGCCATCAGGCTGATGGGCACCCGCTCCACTTTCCGGACCAGCTTTTTCTTTTTTGCCCCGCCTTCTTCCACCGTCTCAATGATCTCGCCCATGCCGCCGGTGTTGTACTGCATGCATTTCAGTTTGTCCGGGTAGTCACGGGCAAGGGTCATGATGATGTCGTAGAAGCGGTTGACCTTCATGGCCCGGGATCCGATGATGAAGGGGTCGGTGCCCACGATGCGGACGGTCTCGCCGGCTTTGTCCGGCTGGCTGGCGTAGCTGTGGGTGCTCTCCCCCCACAGATAGGCCAGGACCGCCTGTTCCGGGGTAAGCTCCTGGGCGAAACTCATGATGGTGTTGCGCCGGGTGATGAAGGCGAAGATCAGCCCGTCCAGCTCTTCCAGGGGCGGGAGGTCGATGGACTTGGAGAAAATGTCCACCATCTTTCCTTTTATTTTGACCGCCAGCTTTTTGCGCTGGATGACCGCCCTGCCGTTGGCGGTCAGGGTTTCATCCAGGAATTTCGGCTCACCGCCGGCCGTGATCATGACGTTTTCATACAGGGCGCTTTTGTCGATGAGGGCGTTGTACATGGCCTCCTGGTATTTTTCTTCCACGTCGGTTTTGACGAAGAAGTTATTCTCCGATCCGAGGGCCGACCCGTCATGGCGGAGAAAGCAGATGTCGTCCTGGGTGACCAGGGTTTTCTCCCCTTTCTTGTGGTCCAGGCCCAGCTGATGGCAGGACCAGGTGGACTTTCCGGTGGCGGAAAGCCCGAACAGGAACACCCCGTAGGTTTTGAGTTTCCCGTCCCGGCCGGTGGCGGTGACGATTTTGGTGCCGGCGTGGAGGCCCAGCATGCCTTCCTGGTCGGCGTTCCACATGGCCTGACGCAGGAAGCCCTTCTTGTCCTCTCCCATGTAGTCGGTGCCCAGGGCGATATTGATATTGTGTTCGGGAAGCACCAGCACCTGCTGCCGCATGGGATGCTCTTCGGGAATGTGGATCATGATGAATTCCGGACCGGGTTTGGGTTTGGGCTTGAACATGGTGGTGCCCCACATGTATCCCAGCCGGTTGTTGATCACGTCCGCTTCGGAAACAATCAGGTTGCAGAAAGGATTGTAGGTGTCGTTGTCCCCCATGCGCCGCCGGATGTGATAAAAGGGCATGGTTTTGAGCAGGTGCAGCACTTTTTCCAGTTCTTCGGGAGCGTCGGCGATGATTTTTTCCTGAAGCGGAGTGGTTTTGGGGAGGCGGACGGCTTCACTGCCCAGATAAACCGTCTTGGGGGCGATGCGGCTGGAAATGGCCGATCGCCAGCCGTAGGACCCGTATTTGGTTTTTATGCCGGCGGCTTTCGCCCGGGTTTCCACCCCTTTCATATCCGTGCGCCGGATGGTGGGGCTTTTGAGTGCGTTTTTCAGCTCCCGGGCGAACCGTTCATATGCGTCTTGATTATAAAGGCTTTGGCTGCTCATGGCTTCAAATGGCGGGAATCACGATTCGGTGTTTCCCATGATTATTTTTTTGATATCATCCGGCTTGGCCGCCGCGCTGTTGACCAAAAAGCAGCGGGTTGTTTCCAAAAGCCGCCGGAAAAAGCTTCTCTGGAATTCCATCCGGTCCGGCGTGGACACCAGGAGATGGGGGTTGTAATAGGGATGGCTTTTGAGCGGTCCGATGTCGGAGGCGCCCCCCAGGGCCTCACCGTTTTCCAGGATGCGGAGGGCTTCGTCCAGGGCGACCTCTGTCACCGCCGGGGAGACCCGGTCGCGTCTGAGGATGAACATCCAGCGCAACGCGCTGCGCTTGACATGCTTGGCCGGCCCCTGGATCCAGTAGGGGTCCAGCATGGCGTAAGCGTTCTTAGCGGCTTTGTAGCAAAAGGGCGAACCCCGGTCCAGCCGGCAATCGTCCTCCTCGAGACAGGCCTGGTTGCGGCAGTCGTCTTTGCGCAGCACCACATTTTCACATTTGCTGCTGTCGAGCAGGGGGGCCAGGTCCGGATAGGATTCCACCGTGCCGGTGGGCAGGAACAGCTTCCGCTCGGGGGTGTCGGCCAGGGCTGTATCCCCGGCGAACCTGACGAACACCAGGTCGTTGGACTGAAGACGGACCTGCGGGTCTTTCAGCAGCGAGAAAAAGAATTCGGTCTTTTTGGTGCCCTTGGGGCCCACCAGGGCCATTCCGTTTCCGGAGATGTCCGCAATCATCCCCCGGACCGCCTCCACGTTGAAGAGGCGTTCGGAGATATCCATCACCATGCCCAGGGCCAGGCTGCGCAGGGGAGTGTAATTGTCGGCGTTGACCATAATCGCGGTTTTGGTTTCCGAATTATAAAAAGAACGGGGCTCCCGTCCGGAGATTCCGTCCACGGCGTAAATGATGCCGTGGGGCTCCAGGTCCGACTCCAGCTGAGCCGGATACCAGTTTTCCATCCAGAAGTCGTAGAGATGGGGGACATTGGTCCGGAGCTGAATGACGGCTCCGTTGATGTTGGCGTTCCATTCGAAGTAATTCTGATAGCTGAGGTGATTTTCCATCTCCGCTATCAGGGCGTCCCGCATTTGGATGGAGACCGAGGTTTCCACCGGAACCGGATCCCGGTGGCGGGTCACGGTGTTGCTGAGAGCCACCCGTTTGACCTTGGGCGCGGTTTTCAGCTTGGGCAGGGCGTCCGCGATCCGGTCCAAGCCTTTTTCCAGATTTTCCATGGAGGTGGCGTAGGAGATCCGGATGTGGTCTTCGCTCCCGAAGGCCGCGCCCGGAACCAGGGCCACCCGGGCTTCCTTCAGCAAAAAGTAGGCCAGGCCGTAGGAATTGCGGATGGCGGAATGATTGAATTCTTTTTCATAAAACGAGGACACATTGGGAAACAGATAAAAGGCGCCCTTGGACTCCACACAGGAGAGACCCTGTATGGATTTAAGCCGCATGATCACGTAGTTGCGGCGTCTCTGGAATTCCGCGATCATTTTGGATATTTCATGCTGCGGCCCGGTCAGCGCTTCCAGGGCGGCATGCTGGGATATGGTGCAGGCGTTGGAGGTGGTGTGGCTTTGGATCCGGTTCATTCCGCTGATGATTTCGGCGGAGCCGGCGGCGTAGCCGATCCGCCACCCGGTCATGGAATAGGCTTTGGACACCCCGTTGATGATCACGGTTTTTTTCTTGACCTCGGGACTCAGGGAGGCGAAGCTGATGAAGCGGGCGTCATCGTAGACCAGTTTTTCATAGATCTCATCGGCGATCACCAGAAGGTCCTCTTCCAGCACGATGTCCGCCAGGTCCTCCAGTTCATGCCGGTGGTAAACCGCTCCAGTGGGATTGCCGGGGTTGTTGAGAATCAGCACCCGGGTGGAGGGAGAGATCACGGATTTCAGTTTATCCGGAGTGAGCTTGAACCCGTCTTCTTCCCGGGTGGGGACGATCACGGGTGCGCCCTGGGCCAGTTTGACCGCCTGGGGATAGGTGACCCAGTAGGGGGCGGGAATGATGACCTCGTCGCCCCGGTTGACCACGGCTTCCAGCAGGTGGTACAGGGAGCTTTTGGCCCCGCTGGATATGATCACCTGGTCCGTTTCGTAATCCAGGCCCAGGTCTTCCTTGAAGCGCTGAGTCACCGCTTTTTTCAGTTCCGGAATGCCCGAAGCCTGGGTGTATTTGGTGAAGTTTTCTTCAATGGCGCGGATTCCCGCGGCCTTGATGCCGGCGGGTGTGGCGAAATCCGGTTCGCCCACGCTGAGGTCCACCACGTCGATGCCTTCCGCCTTCATGGCTTTGGCCTTGCTGGTGACCTTGAAGGTGGGGGATTCCCCGATTTGGTTTGCCTTGTCTGATACCCTCATGGCTTTATTCCCGGTCAGATTCGTCTTCGTCCTGACTTTCAGTTTTCATTTTTTCCTGAAAGTATTTCTTGATGTCCACTCCGGTTAAAGACTGCACCACATCCGGCATCTGGGCCAGGACATCCGCCACCTGGGAGGTGATTTTGGTGGCGCCGGTGCCCTGGTCTCCGCCCACCAGCACAATTTTATCCACCCGGGAGAGGGGCTCGGAAACGGCTTTGGCCAATTCCGGCAGGCTCTTGAGATACATCTCCAGGATGGCTGCCTGGTTGTATTTTTCCCAGGCCTGGGCCTTTTTCAGCATGGATTCGGCGTCGGCGATGCCCTGCTGTTTGGTGCGCTGGGCTTCGGCTTCGCCCTGCATTTTCAGGGCGTCGGCGTTCCCTTTGGCTTCGGCCTGGATCCGGAATCCCTCCGCCTCCGCTTCGGCCATGATCTGATACTTCCGGGCGTCGGCCGGCTTGATCACCTTGGAATCCAGTTCCTTTTCTTTCCGCTGGATTTCCATTTCCTCGATCTTGATGGATTCTTCGGTTTCGATCTGCCGGACTTTGTATTCTTCCCGCTTGATTTCCTGATTCTGGCGGTAGCGTTCCAATTCATAAGCCAGGTCGGCGCGCGCTTTTTTCTGATTGACATCCACCTGAGATCCGGCTTTTTTGGCCTCGTTTTCCCACTGGGCCTTGGCGATCAGGGCTTCCGCGTTCAGCCGGGCCACCTCGCCTTCTTTCCGGGCTTCAGAGGATTTGATGGTGGCTTCCTTTTGGGTTTCCGCTTCCGCGATGGCCGCGTCCCGTTTGGCGGCGGCGATATGCGGCTTGCCCAGGGCTTCCAGGTAACCCTGGGTGTCCTGGATTTCCTTCAGGGAGAAGGACAAAAGCTTCACTCCCATTCCGTCGAATTCCTGGTGGACGGCCTGGGTGACTTTCTGGGCGAATTCGTGGCGGCCCCGGTAGATGTCTTCCACGGACATGGTCCCGATGACGGCCCGCATTTTCCCGTCCAGGATGGTCATGCACACATCCCGGATGCCGTCCCGGCCGGTTCCCAGGAATTGTTC
>JAWODN010000026.1:0-10895 GCA_046483285.1 Candidatus Aminicenantota bacterium
CTTTATCTCATAGATTGAGCCGGGAGGAAGAGGAGAGTTCCGGTGAATTATACTACCCGGTCCGAAGCGATGTTTTTTTCTTTTTAAAAGCCGGGTATATTCAATACCGGTTTAATGAAATCGCATCGGCCTGGAGGAATTCCGATTCCTGGCAGGGGTACGCCGGACTGCAATTTCCCATAACGGGACGGTTGCGGGGTGCGCTCACCCTGGGCTATAAATCGTTTCTTCCCCGGGACGAAAGTCAGGAGCCTTTTTCCGGCCTGGTGGGGGAGGCCGACCTGGATTACCGGCTGAGGCGGATCCGTTTCCGGGCCGAATACAAGAGGGGTAACTCTTTTTCTTACTGGTCCAACACGCTTTATTTTATCGAAAATCAAATCGGCGGCGGCGTGTCTTTTTATCTCACCCGCTTCCTGAGGCTGGATTATGATTTCAGCTACGGGGAAAACAGGTATCCCGAGGCGGAATGGATTATCTCAGGCGCTCCGGCTCAAATAAAACGACACGACATTTACCGAACGCATACCGCCGGACTGACAGTGAGAATATACCGGTCTTTGGGATTGAGCTTTAATGTCAACCACTGGGAGCGCCGGACCAATGTTTTTTACGGGGACCGCCAGGGCTGGTTCGCAGGGGGGAGCCTGGTCTTCGATTTTTAAACCGAACCAGGCCTTCGAAGATCTTTCGGCGTTGCGCTTCTCAGGAGGACATGCTTTTATACAGCCCGGCCTTGTGCACCAGCAGTTCCAGCTGGGCTTTGAAGCTTTTATCGTATATGCCGTCCAGGGAAAGGGTCAGGACCGGCACCCCTTTCTCCCGGTGCAGCCTTTCCAGATAGCACTGGAGGGCGCTTCCGGCCATGCAGTGGGCCGGAATCAAATTGAGGATGCCGCTGATGTTTGGTGATTGGGCGTAGAGCGAGGCCATCCCGATTCCCTCCACCGCTTCGCTGGCCGCCCGGGTGTCCAAAAACCGGCCGGCTTCTGTCATCAGGGCTTTGGAAGAGGGCTCCGGGAAAACCAGAAACGGATGAACCCGGTTCATCACGCTTTTTTCCGATAATTCCTTGGCGTATTTGATGCCCTGCGGGAACAAAGACCGGCTCTGGGAGGAGACATGTTCCAGGGAGTAGTTGAGAAAAGAAGCCGCCATGGGAAGGACCGTGACCGTCCCTAATTCTTCCAGGCACCGGATGCAGAACTGGTTGCTGGGCGGATGGAGGCGGACATACCCTTCGCCCACAATGCCGATGGCCGGCTTGTCCCGGTTTTGATGGAGGGGGACTCCCTTTATTTTTTCCATAAAATCCAAGGCGGCCTTTGGGATGTTCCCCCGGACGATGGAGCGGCGGAAGTCCTGCAGTCCTTTCCGGAAGGCCTCATCCATGGCGCCTTTCTTTCTCTCATACGGCCTGCGGGAAAGCACCATCTGCCGAACCGCCTCATTGGCGGTGACCCCCTTCCAGAATCTCAGGAAAAACCGGGCGGTTTCGTGCGGAGTGATTTTTTTCCCTCCATTGATAAGCTCCATCTGCCGGATATAGCCGGCGGCTTTTCCGGGGATGGGGGTGATGACGGGGATGTTGGTGTAACCCAGCCTCCGGAAGACCAGCTGCTGGAGCAGATGATACACTTTCTGGCGGCAGGCCCCGTCGGCCTGGTGGTTGAAAAAGGCGATTTTTTCCGGATCATGGGAGTTGCGGAGCAAAAAATTCAAGTAGTCCCCCGCGGTCATTCTGACCGGAAGGCAGGTCTTTTCCGGGATATAGCGGTTGGCCAGGGACAGGGAATGGGGGGTGGACACCGGCAGCGGCCGGACCTCCACCCCCAGTATCTTCATGGCTTCCTCAAACACAGCCACATCTTCATCCATCCGGGGCGCATACAGGGTTCTTCTTTTCGCGGGAGTGTGAATGGTGAAGCTCAGCGGCGGGGCCGGATGCCTTTCCGGCGGCCGGTCCCTGATCCCGTCCAGGAAAGCTTCCACCCGTGTCTGGATGTGCGCCGGGGCGGTGGTTTTCCCAACTTCAAGGCCCAGGAAGGGCTTGCCGCCCAGGGCTTCCTTGAAGAATTCTTCCAGAAAAGAGTCCGGCCCGCAGGAGAACACAGAGAAAAAGACACCGTGCAGGCGGGGGCGGGACCGGATGATCCGGGCCGCTCTCATCACCCGGTGGTAGAAATGCCAATTGGCCGAATCCTGAACGCCGCGGATATCCGTTTCATCCAGCGGTAAATAATCCATGGGGACGGGAAATCCCCCCGCCTTGAGCAGCATTCGGGGAAGGTCCACATTTATGCCGGGATCCCCGATGGTGTAGGATCGCGCGATGACAGCCACCGGCACGCCCCATTTTTCGATTTGAGGGAAGATCTCTTTCCCCCTCTCTTTTATTTTTCGCCTGAAAGCCTTCCAAGCCCGCCACCCGGCCTGCAGGGCCGCGCGGGCTTGTTTTTTTTCCCGGCCTATTTTCTGAGCCACCCGGATCATTTCCTCTTCCAGATTGAAAAACTTGTCATGGAAACGCAGGGCCGGCCTCAACAGCTTGTCTTCCGCGGCTGAAATCTGCGTGGAGGTGGCCGCCGCCGCAAAGGGCATATTTTGGGATAAGGTGCAGAAATAGGTTTTTCGCTCTTTCCACCGGGTCCGGGGCCCGTCGATGAGGCTGGGGAAAAAGACGAAGTCCGCGCCTTTTTCCAGCAGGTCTTTGACATGACCGTAGGTCAGCTCAGCGGGAAAACAGGTTTCCGCCACCACGTTGTCCAGCCCCTGCCGGATGATCTTTTGATTGGTTTTCCCGGAGGTGATCACCTCGCAGTCCAGGGCTTCGAAAAAACCCTTCCAGAGAGGGAAAAAATCATAGTACTGGGAGAACAGGCGGGGGATGCCCACCTTGAGCCGGGGCCGGTCCGGTTGGGGGCGGATAGGATTATAGGCGTGATGGAGACACCGCTCTCTTTCCTGGAACAGATCGGGGGCGGGGGAGGGGCGCTTCTCTCTCTTCTTCAGGGAGAGGGAGTGTTTTTCACAGCGGTCACCGCTGTGGAAGACGGCGTTGTCACTGGTGGTCACTTTCAACACATGGCAGAAATTGGCGCAGTCCCGGCATTGGAAAGAGGTGACCGTGTGGCGGCGGCTCCGGGCTTTTTCCAGGCCGATGAAAGAGGTGGCGCCGGAAAAATGCTTCCGGGCGTAGACCGCCGCACCGATCGCCCCCATGACTTCGGCATGTTCCGGGACGATGATTTGGGCCCGGGTGTGATGCTGCAGGGCGGCGGCCACGGCGTGATTGAGGGCCACCCCGCCCTGGAAGAAGATGTTTTTCCCTTTTTTGTCTCCGATTTTAAACTGGTTCAAGAAATTTTCCGCCACCGCATGCACGGCGCTGGCCAGGAGGTCTTCCCGGTCCATTCGTCCCTGCCGGGCCGCCAGTTCCTCCTCGATGAATACGGTGCACTTTTTGCTGCCGAAAGAAACCGGGGCTTTCGCCTTCAGCGCCAGGGGAGCCAATTGATGTATCTCGACGCCCAGATGCTTGGCCTGTTCTTCCAGGAAGGAACCGGTGCCGGCGGCACAGGACTTGTTCATGTCGAACCGCCGGAGGCCCTGCATGTATTTGGAATCCTGACCGCCGATTTCAAAAATCTCATCAAAAGAAATCTTCAGCCGGCCTGCTATGGTTTGAGCCCCGGTGCGCTGGGCCGTTATTTCATTGACGTCCCTCACCCCGCCTAAATAATCCGCAATAAATTTCCTTCCCGAACCGGTGACCGCGACGTCCCGGACCTCCATTTTCCCTCCCCATTCCTTGTGCAGGCGGGCCAGTCCCCGGGTGACCGCTTCCAGGGGGCTGCTCCGGGTGGGGAGGTATTTTTTGGCCGCTAATTTCCAGTTTTGAAGGGGACTCCGGGGAGGATAATGCAGCACGGCCATGCAGGTGCTCACCGAGCCGACGTCTATTCCCATAAAGACGGGGATTTTTTCCGGGGAAGCCGGAATGTCATCCATGGTCCCTTTCCGGAGGATGATTTTCTCATTCAGCTTCAGCGGGGGAAGGCGCCTGTCATGATGGATAAAAAGGCGGTGTTTTTTTCCCCGGATTTGATGGAGCCGTTTTTGGAGATGGGATATGTTTTCTGCGTTCTCGCGGCCGGATTGCTCAGCGGCGAGAACCGCCGCCCCGATGGCACACATGGATCTGAAATACGGCGGGATGACGATGTCCCCGTTCCGGTGCCCGTTTTGGCTCAGCACTTCCTGCAGGGCCTTGATCATGCCCCGGTTTTCCGCCACCCCTCCCTGAAAGGAAAAGGGGGGATTCAGTTTTTTCCCTCTTCCCAAAGTCCCGGTGAGATGACGGGCCAGGGCAAGATGAAGCCCGGCCGCGATATCGTCTTTCCGGGCGCCTCTTTGCTGCTTGTCAATCATATCCGAACCGGCGAAAACAGCGCAGGTGCCGGATATGTTCTCGGGATGTTCCGATTGAAGGGCCATCCGGCTGAATTCCCGAATGGAATACCCGAAGCGGGACGCCGACTGGTCCAGAAAAGAGCCTGTGCCGGCGGAACAATGGGGTGGGAGGAGGATATCTTCCAATTCCGGCTCTCCCCGCTGGTTTTCTTTAAATAAAATCAAATGAGAGGACGCCGCCCCGATATGGAGAACGGTCCGGAGATGAGGATAGAGTTTCCCGTTGGCCCGGGCGGAGGCAAGATGGGCGTTCACATAATAGGCGTCCAGCTGCTCCGCCAGTTCTTCCCCCATGGAGCCGGTGAATGCCGCCGCCGACAGGGCGGGATCTTCCAGCCAATGGGCCAGGGACTCCACCGCTTTGCGGAGAGGCTGCCTGTGGTGGGGGACCACGCTGATTTCCCGTGCGCGGTTCCGGAGGGGATCATATGTCGCCGCCTTTATGGTCAGAGAGCCGATGTCGACGCCTAAAATTTTGGTCATGTGATTTTTCTGATTTTCATATCCTGATGATCATATTCCTGACCCATTCAGGTATCCATATTTTCGGGGATACACACAATTTTTTCAAGAAAGATAACGGCGCGGGGGGAGAAAGTTGTGATGGGACAGGCTGTGCAGGGAGTCCGCATAGTGAATCCGTTTGGGGTGAAAAATGGGAGAAAAGGATTGAAATTATGGTCTTTTTAAGTTAGGAATAGAGTGTTTTCGGAATGGAGTCCGAAGGGGATATGATGATAAGCGGTGGGATCAAAATGTCGGCTAAGTTTAATTTGAAGAGAGTTGCTTATGCCGGAGAAAAAAAACGGCCTGCTGTCGTCCTGGAAGGAAATCGCCGCTTATTTGGACTGCGATGTGCGGACGGCCCACCGGTGGGAAAAGGAATACGGGCTGCCGGTTTACAGGCTGGGGAAGGGGTCGCGGGCCCGGGTTTTCGCCTACGAGCATGAACTGGCCGCATGGCTTCGAAGCCGGACCGAATCCGCTGCCGGCAGGGGGAAGCGGGGTCTCCGGTGGGTGGTTCTGCTGGTCACGGCGGTTTTGGTGCTGACGGGGGGAGCCGGTTATTTTGTCTACCGGCATCTGGCTTTTGACCGGGAGCCGTATGGTTTTGATATCGATCAATCGGAACTGATCATTTTAAACCGGGACGGCATGGAGCTGTGGCGGCATGATTTTAACCTCCCGACCCCGCTGGATGAAGAATATTACCGGCAAGCATTCCGCACCGCGGACCTGGACGGGGACGGCTTTTTGGAAGTGATCCTTTTTTCCAATCAATATATGGAGTTCCCCACCCAGATGCTGCGGCTGGATCATGAAGGGGACATTCTGGGGGAATACTGGAATTCCGGCCGGTTCAACGATATTTTTTTTTATGATGTGCAGGGAAACGGCCGTAAGGACATCATCGTTGCCGGCAAAAACAATGAATTCAAGGCCCCCATCATCGTGGTTTTCGATGGAGAAGATATCTCCGGCTCTTCCCCCAATTCCGGCGAGTACGCCAGCCCCTCGTTGGCGCCGGGGTCGGAAAAATATTATATCCGGCTTCCTGTTTCGGAACCCGCCCGGGCCTTAAACCCCCATGAAGGGACGGGCTATATCGTGCGGCGGGCGGACGGCTCATGGGCGTTTTTCATCTATCCCAGCGGCCTGGAGTACCGGTTCGATGAAAATTTCCGGATCCAGGAGGTGCGGACCTCCGACACCTATGAGAGGCTGTTCCGGGAGGCGAAGCGGGCCGGTTACATCACCGGCAGCCCGGATGAGGCCCACATGGAAAAGCTGAAACAGGGGGTCCGGTACTACGGCGGGGAGAAATGGACCGCGGAGCCCGCTATGAGGAATGAGTGGTGATTCATTTCTTTTTGTAAACATTTCTGCGATGCCGGATGGTTTCCAGCCAAATATTTTTTGAGTCGTCAATAAAATAAATTATCCTGTAAATTCCGATACGGAATGACCACTCTCCTTTCAAAGCGCCCTTCAATTTTTTCCCGGAATGAGGATTTTTGGCGATCTGTTTCAAGGATTCTTTTACCCGGGATTGTATCTCCTCAGGAAGCCGCTCAAATCTCTTTTGGAAGGTCCGGGTCAGATAAAGCGCCATTATTTAAAATAATCCTCGTATTTGATATAACGATTTTTTCTAATATCTTCCTTAGCGGATCTTATATCTTCGAGAATTTCATTATCAGCCATGATTTCTAAAGTTTCGATCTCTTCCGGACTCACCAAAACCGCCTTGGCTTTTGAGCGCTGCAAAACAATATACCGCGAACCTTTTTCATGGACTTCCTGAATTTTTTTTGCCAGTGATTTTCGAAGTGAGGATATACCTATAGTTTTATCCATATTGGTTCTCCAATTGTACAATTGATAGTACAATTATAAATTATTAAAGGAAGAAAGGCAAGCGGCAAAAAAATCATGTCGAAACCGGACTGGTTTTTTAAAACGTTTCCATATAATAATATTTGAGTTCGGGTCACCCCAAGGGGTGAGAAAAGGGAGCTCAATATCACCTCTGTTTTCATCTGAATTGGGTATTTCTTTCCCTCCGGGATAAAGAGATAATATGTCCGGCTTTATTATGAAGAGCCGCCCGGGTCCTCATCAATTATACGCCGGCTTTCGGTTATAGGTTATAATGAGCCGGCTAGGGATTCGGCGTGATTTTGAGAATCAGTGATTGTGAAAAAAACCCACCGGCGGTAGCCTGTCAGAAATTGGTAAGATTAGACAAATGATGTTTGATAAGCTAAAAAAAATCCTTGCCGCTCCATTCCAAAATGCCGCCCATATAAATAGAGAATTCCAGGGGATACTTAAATTCAAATGAATTCTATATTTATAGGAGTCTTTTTATAAAAAATGGCCATAATAAAGAAAACAGATCGAACTCCAAAATCGAAACCCAAAAATTCAACATGGCTGGTATCAAAAACTTTCTAGTCCACACATACAGACGCAAATTCGTTCGCAATGTGGCTGTTGTCGCTTCGGGCACAGCCGGGGCTATGATTATCTCTATTGCCTTTTCTCCTGTCATTACTCGATTGTATGGGCCTGAAGCCTTCGGGCTTCTAGGGGTATTTATGGCATTGCTGGCAGTGCTTGCACCTATTTCAGCCCTCACTTATCCTGTAGCGATAGTCCTGCCAAAAGAAGACAGTGATGCCAAAGGAATTGCCAGGCTTTCGGCTTATATTGCTATGGCGATGACACTTTTAGTAACAATTGTAATCCTAGTGGCCGGGAATCGTTTTCTTAGCCTTATTGACGCAGAGGCAATTTCTAGTTTTGCACTTTTACTCCCTCTGGCTATGCTTTTTGTAGTACTTATGGATATAGCCAAGCAGTGGCTGATCCGCAAAAAGCAATTTAGAATAACCGCTCGGGCGGAAGTATTGCAGGCTCTTTTAATCAACAGCAGCAAGGCCGGTGCGGGATGGTTTTATCCATTGGCTTCAGTATTGATTGTTTTATCAACTCTTGGCAATGCCATTCACGCGGGGATGCTGGCCTTTGGGATAAATCGCTCCAAAGCAACGATAAACACAGATTCACAAAAAGAAAAAACCGCTAAATCCTTATGGGAGTTGGCCAAAAAACACTATGACTTTCCTCTTTACCGGGCGCCACAGGTTTTTATCAATGCTGTTTCGCAAAACTTGCCGGTTGTGATGCTGGCCGCTTTTTTCGGACCGGCCTCGGCTGGTTTCTACGCCATCTGCAGGAGGGTCCTTGGGATGCCCTCGCGATTGATCGGCACATCCGTTGGAAGTGTTTTTTATCCCAGGATCACCGAAGCATCACATAAGGGCGAGGATCTGACTAAACTCATTTTTAAAACCACCCTGGGTTTGGGAGCAATTGGATTTGCTCCTTTTGCCCTGGTGGTGGCTTTTGGGCCCTGGCTGTTTGGATTTGTATTTGGGAGTGAATGGGTGGTAGCTGGAGAATATGCAAGATGGCTTGCATTATGGTTGTTTTTTGGTTTTATTAACCGGCCGAGCGTGGCATCCATCCCGGTTTTAGGTTTACAAGGTGTTTTTTTAATTTATGAAATTGCAAGTGTGCTTCTGCGAACCGGTGCTCTGATCGTCGGCTTTTATTTACTTAAAAATGATGTTTTGGCTATCATGTTGTTTTCCTTAGCAGGGGTAATTTTAAATACGTCATTGATTGTTATAACCATATTCAATAGTCAACATAACAGGGAAAATAAAAGTCTTTTTTAATGAGCGATTATATTTATTCTTCCATCTCAAAGCCAAGAGGCGAAGTGACCAGGCACATCCAGTCCATCTATCACCGTGATCCGCCAGAAGTGTATGAATTCCACGGCGAGTGGGGTTCGCTGGGGGTGAGCCGGAACCTATACAGCGGCTTTCAGCCTCTTGAAACAGAAAGGCATATTTTTGTAGTCATCGGCGGGCCGGTGCTATGCTTCAGAGACAATCTTTTCTTGACCGGCAATGATCCTGTTGCTGGAACTCAAGCCATATATGACCGCTGGCAATCTGGGGCAATCCGGTGGGATGAAGACTTGAGCGGCCCTTTTGCCGTGCTGGTGGTGGATAAATACAGCGGCCAGATCAGCTGCATAACCGACCTGATGCTGTTTATACCGGTCTATCAGTATACCCAAAACGGTTTGCTTGCGCTCGGTACTCATGTGGATGCCCTCGCCAAAGTAACTGGCCAAGCTAGGGAGCTTGATCTCGTTTCAATAGTGGATTTCATCCTCAACGACGTAGTTACCTACCCTTACACTGTCTATAAGAATATTCGCCAGTGCCATCCGGCGGCTGTTTATGAATATGGAAGGAGTGGGAATGAGTGCCGGGTAAAAGAGCCATCAATATATTGGCTGCCAAAGGAAACCAATCCTTACACAAATATCAAGGAAGCTGCCGGGTTGCTCAGAAATGGTTTAAAAGAGTATATAAAGCAAGTCACTGCAGGGATGTCCCATGTGGCCCAGTTTTTAAGCGGAGGCGAAGACTCCCGTGTTATTGCAGGGCTGTTGCCCCAAAGACTCAAACGTGACGCCTTTATTTTTCTGGACAGCATGAACCGGGAAGGACGCATTGCTCAAAAATCAGCTCATGCATATGGATGCAGTTTTAAAGTTGGTTATAGAAGCAAAACCCATTATGTGGATATTTTGCCAGAGGCATCGGATCTTATTGGAAGCGGATATAAATACACGCACACTCATAGTTTAGGATTTCATGTAACTTGTGGGTTGGAACAATACAGTGCTGTTTTTGGAGGCTATTTATCAGATACATTCTTAAAAGGATTCTACGCACGCAAGTTACGCGGTCAAGGGAAGTTCCCTTTTTTACCGCAAATTTTCATCAAGGGTGAAACTAGAAGTAAAGCAATAAGCAGTAAAGTTTTTTTAAGTAAAATCCTTAGCCTTACTCATCAAAGGCATCAAGCGCGTTTGGATAGAGTTATGGCTCTCAGAGTAGAAACTGCACATGAATGGTTTAGGATCTGGCCGCGAACAATGGGAAATGCAATCCCATATTTTTATAGCAACCGTCGCCTTTTTCGCACTTATGAACCGTTTATGTGCAAACACGCGGTCAAAATAAGCGCTGCTGTTCCTACCAGTTGGAAACTCAATCATCGCTTATTCAATTTGGCTTTTCGTCGTTTTTTAAAACCCAGCCGCTGGATTCTCAATACTGACGGAAAGTTGCCCTATTTTCTGTGGTGGGTCAACAGCCCGGTTCAGTTTATTATTTTGTTGGAACGCCATTTCAAGTTCTTGCTGGAAGGGACAAAAGACAATCAGGGCCCATGGTGTGATTGGAATAAGGTCAGAGGAAGTGAAAAATGGCAAAAAACGATTTCTAAATACAGCAAGGGATTTGGGAGAATTAGAGATACAGCTATTTCAGTTTGTACCGAACAAATGTTCGAAAAGAGCATATTAAAACAAAACCAACAAGTCAATTTGCTTCAGGTTCTATATACTCTTAACCGAGACAATTAATGAACAATGAAAACATCTTCAATTAAAAATCTTGCTGGAAAGGTGGATTTTAAAAATCCAACCTTTAGCATTATTGTCCCCACCTACAATAGAGAAAAGATGGTTATACGGGCTGTGAACAGTTTATTGAAACAAACGTATAGAAATTTTGAAATTATTATTGTCGATGATGGCTCCACTGATAATACCGAAAAAAATGTGAAAGAAATAATAAAAAAAGATAATAGGATTAAATATATAGCTTCTGGCAAGAATCTGGGGGGAGCAGGAGCGAGAAATTTAGACGTCACGAGCCCGTTGAACGTCCGGACCAGGGTCGTCTTCCCGGAGCCGTTCGCGCCCGCGACGACGAGGAACTCGCCGTCCGGGACCGAGAGGGAGACGTCGTCGACGGCGGTGAGGC